>JAATFH010000428.1 GCA_015655315.1 Terriglobales bacterium | reverse complement strand
CGCTGAATCAATCACTGCTCCCAGCGCAGCATTCTCGCTCTGCAGCAAAGCCTGTCTGCCTTCCACTTGTACTGTCTGTTCCGAGCCACCGGCACTCAACACAAAATCAATCTTGCTCTGCTGGTTGAGTTCGAGAACTATGCCGGTTCTCCTCTGCGGCGCAAATCCCTGCGCGCTGATCGTGACCTCGTAGGTTCCCGGAGCAAGGTAGCGAATCGCGTACTGTCCCTCGCTTCCTGTCATCGCGATCTTCTTGAGGCCGGTGGTCGGAGAGGCGACTGTAACGGTGGCGTCAGGCAGGACTGCGCCGGAGCTATCGGTCGCCGTCCCCAGAATGCTGGTGTCGAGCGACTGACCATGTAGCAGTAGATGACAGGTCCCTATCGAGAACAGGAGAACCGCGAGAAAGAACGAGCGAATACGCATCGAAAGCCTCCTTATGGTAGTGCACATTTTGTTCGGAACGGGAGCCCTAAGCGTTTTGGCAACGGCTATTTGTTAAATGAGGATTACAGGTGACGGATTATAGGCATGCCCATAAAGCGACTCACAGGGACAAATGCCCTAGGTCGGAATAGGAAAAGAGTGACAATTAGAAAGGGAAATAGAGCGGATAACTTTGTCTTATTCACATCTGAAAAATGCAGTTTACTGGCAGGACTTCTTCTACCGTACTGTTGACACTGGGGATGGCATGCACAAAAGCTGTCTTCCCGCACGCTTTGTTCGACTCGCCACAGTTAATTGAGCGATCATCGTTCCGATAGGTTTATTGGGGATCTCTTGTTGAACGTCCATCTGATAGACGGCACTTATGAGTTGTTCCGGCACTATTACGCGCTGCCGTCCATGCGCGATCCGGACGGGCGCGAAGTTGCCGCCGTCCGAGGCGTCGTCGCGTCGGTGCTGGGCATGCTCGGTGAAGGAGCCACGCATATTGCCGTTGCGACCGATCACGTAATCGAGTCGTTTCGCAATGCATTGTGGCCGGGGTACAAAACCGGCGAAGGCATCGAACCCGATCTGTTAGCGCAATTCCCGTTGCTCGAAGAAGTTCTCTCCGCAGCGGGCATTGTTGTCTGGCCCATGATCGAGTTCGAAGCGGACGATGCACTGGCAGCCGCGGCAGCCATCGCCGCGCAGGATGCGCTCGTCGAACAGGTGATCGTCTGCACTCCTGATAAAGATCTCGCCCAATGCGTGCGCGGTACGCGTGTTGTCCAACTGAATCGCCGGACACAGGTAACCTACGATGAAGCCGGAGTGATGCAAAAGTTCGGAGTTCCGCCTGTGTCCATTCCCGATTACCTGGCGCTGGTCGGTGACACAGCCGATGGCTATCCCGGATTGCCGGGATGGGGCGCAAAATCATCGGCTGCAGTGCTGGCCAAATTCGCTCATCTCGAAGCCATCCCTGCTGACAGCGGCGAGTGGCGGGTGAACGCCACAAATGCGAGTGCTCTAGCAGCTACCTTGTCTCGCGAGCGGGAGCGCGCGTTGCTCTTTCGAACCTTAGCTACTCTTCGAACCGACATCGCCCTCTTCGACAACGTGGATGATCTGCGATGGGCGGGTCCCACATCTACTTTCGCGGCAATCGCGGAGCGACTGGATGCGGGTGTCAGCGACACCGCCAGAAAACGACGGGCTCCGGGTCTATCGCTTCCCGGGTCTGCGACTCGCCAATGAATGGGATCGTTTCCAATCCTGTCACCGAAGTCTACAATTTCATTCGTATCGATCTGAGGCTTAAGTTTTTCGCCTCTTCGGGAGTGATTGACATTGATTTCGCTGGCACGAGTTAGCTCCGGTGGTCGTGTGGTTGCCGTAACATTTTTCATTGCAATTTTTCTCCTTCTCCCGATGGGAAGGTCCGCTGCCGCACAAGCCAGCGATCCTGCCTCCCTTGTTAATCCACTGATCGGAACGACGAATGGCGGCAACGATTATCCAGGCGCAGTGCTGCCGTTTGGCATGGTGGCATGGAGCCCCGAACAGCCTTTGAGCAAGCCGCGACGCAAGGTTGAGGGTGTGCCTGGATCGATGAAGGATGACCGCGCCCGTCCCGCCGCGCCCGGTGGCTACGAGTACACGGCGACGAAGATGCGCGGCTTTTCGCTCACCCATCTGATGGGCACGGGCTGCGCAGGCGCAAGCGGTGACATTCCCTTTATGCCGTTTGTCGGAAGCGTGCAGAGTTCGCCATCGGACGATGCGAATAACGAAATTTATGCGAGCCAGTTTTCACACGCAGACGAGAATGCAGTGGCCGGCTATTACCGGGTGAAGCTCGCGAATGGAGTGATTGTAGAACTGACGGCAACGCCTCGCACCGGCGGTGGACGATTTGCCTATCCAGCAGGGCAGCCCGCAGTGATGCTGGTGCGCACCTCCGATTCCGAGACCGGGAGCACAGATGCGACCATCAAGATTGACGCCGCAACCCGCACGATTTCAGGCTCGGTCACGAGCGGAAATTTCTGCGGCTATCTTGGGACGGTGGATCGCCGCAGCTACTACACGCTCTATTTTGTGGTCCATTTCGATCACCCTTTTCTGGCGACGGGCACATGGCAGGATTCGGCGGTACGACCCGATACCACTGAAGCCAGTGGCGGCACCACCTACGGCACGCAGGGCTTTCCACCACATGGCAAAGGGTCGGGTGGATGGGTCACGCTCGATACGTCGAAGTCATCCGTTGTGAATGTCCGCGTGGGCATATCGTATGTCAGTGAGCAGAGTGCTGAAGCGAACCTGCGGGCGGAGAATCCGGAAGGCACCAGTTTTGAAACGTTGCGTCAGCGGGCACACGCTGCGTGGAACGAGGCGCTCGACCGCGTCCATATCAGCGGCGGAACAACCGATCAGCGCACGGTCTTTTACACGGCGCTTTACCACACGCTGCTGGGCGAAAACCTCTACAGCGATGTCGACGGCCGATACCTTGGCATGGACCAGAAGGTCCACACAGTAGCGGCTCCGCAGGCGGCGCAATACAGTACTTTTTCCGGATGGGATGTGTACCGGTCACAACTGCAATTGGTAACTCTGCTTGCCCCTCAAGTGGGCAGCGACATAGCGCAGTCACTGTTGAATCAGGCCGATCAGAACGGCGGCGAATGGGACCGCTGGACACACAACTCCGGCATTACGCATGTGATGAATGGCGATCCGGCTGCGCCTGCCATCGCTGACATTCTCGCTTTTGGCGGCGAGCGCTTCGACGTGAAGTCGGCGTATCGCTCGCTGTTGAAAGCAGCAACCGTTCCAACGGAGCATGACTTGAGCAAGGAAGGTTGTCCGGTGGAATGCATTGGGCAGCGTCCTTCACTCGACTTGTGGTTGAAGCTTCACTACATTCCTACCGAGGGCAATGCCTGGGGACCGGCCGCTGACACACTTGAGGATGTAACTGCGGACTTTGCGATTGCGGAGCTGGCGCGGCGCCTCGACGACAAAGCAAACCAGAAACTCTTTCTTGAACGCGCGCAGTACTGGAAGAACATCTTCAACCCGAAGGCGACGAATGAGGGCGGCTACATTCAGAACCGGAATGCGGACGGCTCATGGCCGAAATTTGATCCGGCCTCTGACGATGGTTTCGTGGAGGGCAGCGCGGCGCAGTATCTCTGGATGATCCCGTTCAATGAGCGCGGCCTGTTCGACATGCTCGGAGGCAATGACGCAGCTAACGCACGCCTTGACGCGTTCTTCCGCAAACCGGATGGCTCGTGGGCGGTAACTGAGTCCGGCGGTCTGCACGCTGAGTTGAATAATGAGCCGTCTGTCGAGACGCCCTGGCTCTATGATTTTTCCGGCCAGCCGTGGAAGACGCAGGAGACGGTTCGCCGCGTGCTGAACACGATCTGGACCAACACGCCGAAGGGCATGCCGGGCAACGATGATCTCGGAGAGATGTCGTCATGGTATGTGTGGTCGGCGATGGGCTTCTATCCGGAAATCCCAGGCCGCGCCGAACTGGTGTTGGGCAGTCCCCTCTTTCCCGAGATTCGTATTCACCGTCCATCTCACGACATAGTCATCAAGAGCCAAGGCGTTGCCGATGATGCTCCTTATGTCCACGCTCTAAAAATCGATGGCAAAGCTACGTCGAGGACATGGTTGCCGGAATCATTCGTGAGCCACGGTGGCACACTGGATTTCGTATTATCGTCTGTGCCGGACAAGCACTGGGGTACGGACACGGACGATGCGCCTCCGTCTTTTTCCTCCTTCAATTCCCAGGAACCAAGCTTCTAGCAGAAGGGTTGGCCACCTCGGAGGCGATTTGTGCATCCAATAAATTTCCACTCGAATTTATGCGGATTCTTAGTTGGCGGTTGATTGTCGCATTAGTCATTGGCGTTGCGCTGGTATCCATAGCTTCGTCCTGGTACGAAATACAATCTCAGAAAGACGCGTTGCGCAGCGATCTGGAACGTAAAGCAGAGACGCTGGGCGAGAGCCTTGCCGGAACCGCGGAGTTGTATCTGGAGACGGGAGACCGGGCGGGACTCGAACAGATGGTAAGGCGGTTCAGTAACCGCGATCACCTGCTGGGAATCGGAGCATACGGTAAAGACGGATCTGCGCTGGCTCTGACTCCCGGCCTCAATTCGCTGCTGCCGGGCACGCCGCAACCGCTGAGAGATGCGCTCCAAAACGATCGCAGCGAGAACATATTTATGCGCTCGCACTTTCGACGGCTCCATGTTTTCAGCGCTCCGCTACACAGTCCGGATAAGAGCGTGACGGGCGGAATCATCGTGGTGCACGACGCCTCCTATATTCGCAGCGCAATCTTTCGGATATGGGGCGTGGTTTTCATCCATATGGCGATCCAGATGTTTGTGATCGGCGCCATTACCGTTCTGATTGTGCGCTGGAGCCTGAGCGGCCCGATCACTCGTGCGGCACACTGGATACGTGAAGTGAGGGCGGGGCGGCCAGCAGTGCGGCCTGCCACGAACGATCTTGATTTCCTGCAGCCTCTGGCGCGCGAGGTCGCGCCTCTGGCAGAAAGTATGCGGCGGGCACGCGCGGCTGCGGAGACAGAAGCGAGGCTGCGGAATGCCAACGAATCCGAGTGGACAGCACAACGCCTGGCGGACCACGTCCGCAACCGGTTGAATGGAAGCAGCCTCTTTGTGGTTTCCAATCGTGAACCTTACATCCACACCTGGCAGGACAATGCGATTAAGGTCTCAGTCCCGGCGAGTGGTCTGGTAACGGCCATCGAGCCGATTCTTTACGCCTGCAATGGAACCTGGGTAGCCCACGGAAGTGGAGATGCGGATGCAGAGACTGTAGACAGCCATGACAGATTGCTGGTTCCGCCCGATGACCCACACTACAAGCTTCGCCGGGTCTGGCTAAGCGCGGAGCAAGAGGAAGGCTACTACTACGGCTTTGCCAATGAAGGTTTGTGGCCGCTTTGCCACATTGCCCACACGCGCCCCATTTTTCGCGCCTCGGATTGGGAGCACTATTACAACGTCAATCTAAAGTTTGCTGAAACCCTGGTGGAAGAAATGGCGGGCGAGGAACATCCGGTGCTTCTGATCCAGGACTATCATTTTGCCCTGCTGCCGCGCATGGTGAAAGATCGCCTGCCCCATGCAAGAATTGCTATTTTCTGGCACATACCATGGGCTAGTCCGGAGTCGTTTGAGATCTGCCCCTGGCAACGTGAGCTGCTCGATGGCCTTCTCGGCGCGGATCTGATCGGGTTCCATGTTCGCGCTCATTGCAACAACTTCCTCAATACTGTGGATCGCGTACTGGAGGCACGGGTGGACTGGGAGCACTTCTCAGTCAAGCGGAACGATCACCAGACTTCCGTGCTCCCATTCCCGATCAGTGTCGAGTTTTCCGGTGATAGCCCTGACAGCTCCAAGGCAACCAGTGTGGCCGAGGAGCGCGGTGCATTGCTGGCAGAGCTGGGAGTCGAAGCCACGTTCATTGGCGTGGGCGTCGATCGCGTGGATTACACCAAGGG
>JAATFH010000066.1 GCA_015655315.1 Terriglobales bacterium | reverse complement strand
CGAGGGATGTTGACTCCAATCAACCGCCTGGAAGGCCACAGCAGCAAAGCCGCTCAGTGGTAACAAGAGCGGCTCCGTGCTGCTAATGTTGAATTCTCTATTTGGTTGAAGAATCCGTTAACGCTGTGAGAGGTTTACTTGCTAGCGTCCTTCACGTCCCCTAACGCAGTGTGGACGGCTCCTTTGACCTGATAGACCTTGCCTTCATTCTCAAGCTTCCTGTCGCCAGTAACAGGGCCAACTACTTCCTTGATCTTGCCTTCGCCCTTTTCTGCGGCACCCTTCACATGTTCGTTATTCATACGACACCTCGTTCTGAGTGAGATGCGTTTAAACCCGGATACGACATGCGCAGTGACATTTGGCTTCGGTACCTGAGCGAAACTGCTCAGATCAAACCGTGTTTCGAACGGATACTATATCTATCCACAGATAGCTTTAGTCTGCGGTGGAATGATGACGCGTATTTCTCGTAAGCAATCTTGAATACTAACCATTTCGAACAAGCGTACCCGGGAAGAAGCCGTCCAAATGGATGGACCAAACAAAAACTCCTTCAATGTGGACAGTTTCCTAGCGACTACGGGACCGGGACGACGGATCATATCTCTCAAGGCGAAAGGTATCGCTTTTTCTCAAGGGGACCCTGCCGATTCCGTGTTCTTCCTGCAGACTGGCCGAGCAGAGCTCACGGTCGTCTCGAAACGCGGTAAAGAAGCTAAAGTCACACTCCTCTCTGCAAGAGACTTCTTCGGTGAAGAGGCGATGACGGACGCAGACGTCTTCCGAACATCGACAACAACTGCCCTCATTCCTTGCTCCACGCTCAAAATTGAGAGAACGGAGATGCTCCGCGTCCTCCATGAGGAGCATGCTTTCTCCGATTTCTTTCTGCAGTTCCTGTTGGCGAAGAGTGCAAGAACAGAAGCAGATCTTGTCGATCAGCTTTTCAATTCCAGCGAAAGGCGCCTTGCTCGGACCCTGCTGCTGATGGCGGAGTTCGGTCAACCCGGAGAACCTGAGACACTACTTCCGCCAATCACTCAGAAAGCACTCGCGTAGATGATCGGTACAACCCGGTCACGTGTGAGCTTTTTCATGAATCGCTTCCGTAAGCTCGGTTATATCGGCTACAACGGACGCATGCGGGTCCATAAGTCTCTTCTCAATGTAGTGTTACAAGATCAGTTACCGGAGCAGAACGTTTCGAGGCCGAAGATGCTCGATCCTGCACCTACTCTTGCCCGTGCCGCCAGACGCGCCAAATTGATATAGCGATGACTACGTTCTTTCGATTCCCTCCTATCTATATGGATAAGTATCCGGGAAATTGTGAGCAATTAGGAACGGACTCTGCGCAGGATTGCATGTCACGATGGTGAGGTGACACGTTTCTAAGATGCGAGGAGTATCGTCCAAACGTGTTCTAACTGAGGATTGTGATGATTATTCTACTGATTATACTTTTGTTAGTTTTTGGTTTTGGCGGCTATCGCATGGGACCGGGACTTGGCTACTACGGTGGGGGTGGTCTTAGCCTGATCGTCTTGGTTGTGCTCGTCCTATTGTTGTTACACGTGATTTAGATATCCCTAGTGGGACGTTCAGCGACTAACTCTTGGGTTCGCCCCCAATCGGCTGTATGAAGCGCCGGGACCAAGCACCCATGACATGCCCATCACAGATAACGCCTCCCATCAACGAACCCTTTGAAAGGGGATATCCATGAAAGTAAAAAATTCATTTCTGATTTTGTGTCTTGCCTGCACGTCAATAACGGTGCTTGCAGAAGATACCGCCAGCCTGAATGAACGAATCAACGATGCCCGGGATGTTATGCGGGAAATCATGAAAACTCCGGACAATAGCATACCCAACAGCATCGCCCGTCAGGCAACGTGCGTAGGAGTTATTCCCAGCGTGAAGAAAGCGGCCTTTATTGTCGGAGCCTCGTATGGCCAGGGTGTCGTCACCTGCCGGACTCGAACCGGATGGAGTGCTCCAGTGTTCATCCGTCTGGCCGGAGGAAGCGTCGGATTCCAGATCGGCGGCCAGGCAACGGATCTTGTATTGGTCGCCGTAAATGATAAAGGTTTTCAGGATTTGCTCAAATCGAAGTTCAAGATCGGTGCTGATGCAGCGGCTTCCGCCGGCCCAGTCGGTCGAAACGCTGCGGCAGCAACGGACCTGAAACTGAATGCGGAACTTTTAACCTATTCGAGGTCCAAAGGTCTCTTTGCCGGAGTCGATCTCAACGGAGCAGTCGTCTCGCAGAACACGGTCGATACCAATGCCTTTTATGGTGGAAATGCGCAAACCTTCGAGCATATCCTGCATGGCGGAGTACCTGTCCCGGCGGCTGCACGCTCGTTTGTTCAGACCGTCGGACGGTACTTCCGCAGAGCCAGTAACTAATCCGGAAGGCTCATTCGTTCGGCTCATCAGATGATGTTGTACAGTCGTACCGGCTCAGTTCCTCGAACTCGGCCGGTACGACTTGACGCTCTACTTCGCCAACTCCGGCTTCGCCTTTGCCTCATACTTCTCTTGTCCAGTCTTAGGTTTCTTCGGTTCTTCTGGCTGCTGAGCGCTCTGCTTCAGAATCGGACGTGCCGCTGCGTTAATCTCCCTGACGGCCGCGAGTTCCTCTTTCAGGTTCGAATTCAATAGCCTCACGGCTTTGGTCAATCCCAATGTAGTCGCCATCGCGATGCATGCCTCGTAGCCTGCGATCTCATATTCAGTCCGCAGGGCAGTTCCTCCCAGAGCTGATGAAATTTCTAGCAGAACTCTGAAGTGAGAGTCGCACCCTGCGCAGCCGGAGTGCAAATCGGTACATCGGGATAAGCTTCGGCTCCGCGGGTCCTCCACATCATATTCGTTCTCATATGGAAGTGCTCTTTCGAGAGTCCATTTTTTATTCCGGGGAAGCAGCGTATGCCTTCCAACTTCGCACCCTCGCTCTGCCTAGGTAGCGTTTCATGTGATCCTTCACTTCGTAGGGTCATGCTTCCCTGCCAGCGGATGGATTGTGGTGTTATGGGCGGCACGGATGAGCCAGCGCTCATCCGGCTGCTTGACTATCACATAAGACATGCGATCGTGCATATCCTTTTCGAGCCTTCCATCCGGCGTTGTGAAATCTCCCATTTTGATCGTCAGAACAACCAGTGCCACGTTCGGCTCGATCCCGGCTATTTCGCTCTCCAATATCTCCTGCCGTACTCCGAGAAACATCGTTGAGAGATAAACGGTGTGGGCTTTCATCACGTCAGCCTTCCCGCGCCAGTGCGTACCGACAATGTTGATCCAGTCGCAGTCTTCCGTGAGATGTGACGCATAGGCGTTCATATCGTTCGTGTTCCATGCTTCACAGAGTCCTGTTACCGTCTTCTGGATCGCTTCAGTATCCTTTGCCGTCAGCACACGTCCCTCCTCGTCCTATCTGCCTGCATTTTGCACTGTAAAGAAGCAGGCAATAGGTCAGATTGAACAAATGCGACATCGGCCTTTGCATCAGGCTTGCTGCCGGCATGTCGGAAATATTCAATTCCTCCTCCGAGCCCACTGTTAGTTTCGTACCATATCCGGTCAGGATTGGGGGGCATCATGGCTACCGTTGCAGTGCCGGTAAAGGCGACCGTCTCAGAACGACGCTTCCATGTATGGATGGCCGCCGTCTTCGTGGTGACGGTGTTCTGCGGCTTCGGACTCAACTTCGCTTCGGGTCGGGTTCACGGGACGCTGCCACCGCTGGTTCGCTTTCATGGGATGGCGTTCGGCGGCTGGATCCTGCTTTATCTGATCCAGTGCGTCTTGGTGGACCGGGGATCCCTTGCGCTGCATCGCCGGCTTGGCTGGTTCGGCGCTGTTCTCTCGGGAATCGTTGTTCCGCTGGGCGTCTTCACCACCATCATCGCCATCCGGCGAGGCGCTGTGCCCTTCTTCTTTCCGACCAATGTCTTTCTTGTGGTGAATGTGCTGGGAGTTCTCTTTATGGGAGCCTTCATCGTGGCCGCAATCGTATTGCGGCCACGCGCGGACTGGCATCGACGGCTGATGTACTGCGCTGCGCTTGAGCTGATCGCGCCAGCATTCGGACGTTTGTTGCCCATGCCGCTGCTTGGTCCCTGGGGAGCTTTTGCTATCTCCGCCATGCTGCTGTTCTATGCGTGTATTGGTATCGGCTTCGATCTGGTGCAGTATCGGCGGGCGCATCCGGCATGGTGGTGGGGTGTGGGAGCCATCGTCGGCCTGCCTCTCTCGTTAGGCCCGATCGCCTTCAGCCCTGTTGTGCGGGCGCTGACCGGCCACCTGACAGGGCATTGAATTCAAGTGGAAGGGATGCGTGTCCAGTCGGCGAAGAACGCCGACGGAGAGGAGTTGGTCAACTCGCGGCATTCGCGCACGAAGTGCGCCTGATCGGCATAACCGGCGGCGTGGGCCAGTTCGGTCCAGGTCGTATCCGGCTGACTTTTCCTCGCCTTCAGCATCGCGTTGAAACGGACGGCACGGGCATAGACTTTCGGATTCAGTCCCACCTGGGCGGCAAATCGGCGAGTGAACTGGCGCTCGCTGAGCCCAGCCCACTCTGCGAGCGCATCGATGCGTCTCTGGCCGCCCGACTCGAGGAGCGCCCGTGCCGCAATGTCGATCCGGTCGAGTGGTCGAGCTCCACGCGACATGGAACCTAACCAGCGCTCGGCAGCCCCAACACGGCTTGAAAAGTCCGCGGCGCCAAGCACGGCATCGCGCAGGCCGGTGGTCATTCCTCCGAAAACATCTGCCATCGCGACGCCGTGGTTTGCGATGCAGTTCATGTCGAACCGGATCAGGCGATGGATGGCGCCGGGCTGGAAACGGATGGAGAAAGCCCTAATCTCGCCCGCCATCAGCAGGCGCGTCGTGCCAACCCCATGTGGACCGACAAGAGCGACCTCCGGCGACTTTTCGAAGTCCTGGCGCTGATGGGAGACGCGATAGGGTTCGGCGAGATATATCTCGATGAACAGGTCAGGGCGCGCGGGCAGCGGATGAGTGAGGCTTGTTTGGCCGAAGTGCGCACTGCGTTCTTCGAAGCCTGATACCAGCGATCGCAGAGCAAGTGGCACAGGAACGCCAGCGCGGCTGGTTTATCCGCCTTCTGATTATTCTCCGCAATCCTCTGGTGATCTTACTGGCAACTCTCTCGTCGATCTCTTTCGCCACGGGAGACTCGCGAGCCGGGACCGTGATCGCATTCATGGTGGTGCTAAGCGTCACGTTGCGCTTCGTGCAGGAAGCCCGCGCGGACGTGGCCGCAGCAAAGCTCAAAGCCATGATCCACGTAACCGCAACCGTTTTCCGTGATGGCAAGGCGTTGGAGATGCCGCTGCGGGATCTGGTTCCAGGGGACATCATCAATCTCAACGCCGACGACATGATCCCAGGCGATGTTCGGCTTCTCAGTGCGAAAGACCTGTTTGTGAGCCAAGGTACGCTCACTGGCGAGTCCTATCCTGTCGAGAAGTTCCACGGCGCGGACCACAAGGCCTCCAATTCGCCGATCGACCTCAAGAACATCTGCTTCATGGGGACGAGCGTTTAAAGCGGCACCGCAACCGCGGTCGTGGTCGTCACAGGAGCAAATACCTATCTCGGCACCATGGCCGGCTCGATTACCGAAGAAGCGCCGCCGACCAGCTTTGATCGCGGTCTGAGCCGCTTCACATGGCTGATGATTCAGTTGATGGTGGTCATGGTGTCTCTGGTCTTCCTGATCAACGGCTTTACCAAACACGATTGGAAAAGCGCATTCTTCTTCGCGATGGCGGTGGCCGTAGGTCTGACCCCCGAGATGCTGCCGATGATCGTCTCCGTGTGCCTCTCCAAGGGGGCCATCGCGATGAGCCGGAAGAAAGTGATCGTCAAGCGCCTCAATGCCATTCAGAACTTCGGCGGGATGGACATACTGTGTACGGATAAAACAGGCACCCTGACCGAGGATCGTGTCGTCCTGCAGCGGCACTGCAACGTCGCAGAACAAGAGACCGACGAGGTGTTACTGGACAGCTACCTCATCAGTCACTTCCAGACTGGCCTCAAAAATCTGCTCGACACGGCGATTCTGAATAGTCCGGATT
>JAATFH010000431.1 GCA_015655315.1 Terriglobales bacterium | reverse complement strand
GTTGATGTTATTGAGGCCCTTAAGGGTCTTGGCCTGTGTGCGAAGGGCTAGTATTCACGATGAGAGACATAGAGAAGTGGCAGGCTATTCCGGCGTGTCTACCTCTCTATATCCAGTTGACGGTGTGGATGTCAGTTGCAGTATGAATGGCTGGCACTTGCTTTCACGCCAGATCGCATCGCCGATCCCAACAACAATAGACACTGGTATCCATCATCTTCCGCTGTAATCACGGCACGATTTCATGACGTTGTGCGCCCAGGTGGATGATGCCACACTCGAGAACGTCGCCAGGATTAAGAAATCGATTCTTCCCCATTCCTACTCCGGGTGGAGTTCCGGTCGCCAAAATGTCGCCGGGAAGCAGCCGCATATAGCGTGAGAAATAAGCAAGTATCTCGTAGACGGGAAATATCATGTCGCTCGTATTTCCCTGCTGCTCATAGTGACCGTTGACCTTCGTCCACAAGTCGACGTTCATTGGATCAATGCCTGTCGTGAGGTAAGGACCGATCGGAGCGTATGTGGGACGAGATTTTGCACGCACGAGATGATGCTGATGCGCTGCGTCAACTTGGGTAGCACGGTCTGAGATGTCGTTGAGACACACATAGCCGAAAATGTAGTCAGCTGCATCCTCGGCCTTGATGTCCTGTGTTTCGCGGCCAATGACGATTGCAAGCTCAACTTCCCAGTCCAGCTTGACGCCTGGATTCGGGCCACGACGGATAGGGTCGAAGGGACCGGTCACCGACAGCATCGATTTGAGAAAAACCTCGGGCTCAGTCGGAGTAGGAACCTTGAGCTCCTGGATGTGTTTCTTATAGTTGAACCCCGTCGCCGGAATCTGGCGTATTCCGTCAACAGGTGCCAGATAAGCTACTTCTCCAGCAAGGGGCTTGAGTGACGTTGTATCAAATTCGCGGAGTATACCACTCGCTATCGTCTCTGGAGTGATATCGGGAATGAGGGAACGTAAATCCAAAAGCTCGGTGCCGCTGACGAATACTGGAATAACGGAATTACCTTGTTGGACGCGCGCGAATTGTTTCATAACCTGCCTTTCTGTGCTTTGTGGAATGGATCAAGCGGAGTATTCGTCCACTTCCGATTTCGCAAACCGAATACCAAATCTCGTGAATCAACTGACATTGGCTTCGCTGTGGTTCGCTCAACTTCTTCTCGGGAGTTCACTTCCGACAACATTGATTCATTGCTCATAGGCTCCATCAAGCGAGACCTTTCGCGAGTGTGTCGGAGCAATGCCGAAAGATCAATTCACTGGCGATCAAATCGAGATCAAAAATGAAAATGGGTATATGTGTAATTGTGTCTGCAATTTACGAAATGCTCTCTGGCGCTGAAGACGGTGGAGATGAGACGACCGAAGTGGATGAGTTAACACCGGACAACATCAGCTGTTGATTTTGCGAAAGAGATTGCCTGGCTTTCTGGCACCGTTTCGGGTTCCACCAGTATCCTTAAGTAAAAACGCAAAGACGTGCAAATGATTGAGAACCCGCTCACCCCGGTTCACCTCTTTATGGCCCAGCTGGAATTATTCAGGTAACGCGAGCTGCGTTGCAGGTGCAGAAACCCGGCAGACACTTTGCGCACATGTCGTGAATAAGAGCGGATGAAATCCCCGCAACCAATGCGTGTGAAATTTGGCGCTTTTGAGCTCGACCTCAAGAGTGGGGAGCTACATACACTCAAAAATGGAAGAATCCGCAAGGTTGTCCTTCAGGAAAAACCGTTTCGCATCCTTCGGCTGCTGATCGACTTCGGTGGAGAGATTGCCACCCGCGAAGAGATCCGCAAGCGGCTTTGGCCAAATGAGACCGCCGCTGATTCCGACCACTCCATCAATGTTGCCATCGCTACACTGCGCCGCATCCTTGGCGACTCCGCGACGAACCCGCGTTATGTCGAGACCGTCGCGCGGCGCGGTTATCGGCTCATGGTTCCGGTGGAGTGGATGGGCGCAGTTGAGAACGCCACGGCACAGAGCGAGTCCACTCAGGAGAGAACCGACAGCGGTCTCATTGGCAGGAGAATCTCACACTACCGTGTCCTTCAGGCAATCGGCGGCGGAGGCATGGGCATAGTTTACAAGGCCGAAGACATCAAGTTAGGCCGCGCTGTTGCCTTGAAATTTCTGCCGGATGAACTGGTGGAAGACCCAGTGTCGCTGCAGCGTTTCGAACGCGAAGCGCGCGCAGCATCTTCACTCAACCATCCCAATATCTGCACAATTTACGAAGTCGAGGAGCATGGACGCCGGCCGTTCATCGCCATGGAATTGCTCGAAGGGGAAACCCTGCGTGATCATCTGGCTGCGCAGGCGGCAAAATCGATATCTCTCGACTCGCTCCTTGATATCGCCATCCAGATCTGCAGTGGACTCGATGCCGCGCACGAGAAAGGCATCGTTCATCGAGACATCAAGCCGGCTAATATCTTTCTGACAAATTCGCGAATGGTGAAGATAGTGGACTTCGGCCTGGCCAAGCTCGATGTCCTGGAGCCCACGGGTTGGGGCGATACATGGGAAGCATCCCGAAGCAGTCTCTCAAACTCATCTATCGCTGGCAGTGGAGCGGCGACGGCCTTGGCGGTGGAAACCAGCATCACAAGGACAGGAAACGCTATCGGCACTTTAGGCTATATGTCCCCCGAACAGATTCTGCGAGAAAGGCTTGATGTCCGGACCGATCTGTTTTCCTTTGGACTCGTACTCTACGAGATGGCAACCGGATGCCGCGCATTTACGGGTGATACGGCTTCTATAGTGCACGAAGCTATTCTGAATCAGACACTCCCTCATGTCGATGAACTGAACGAAGCCCTCCCGCGCAAACTTGGCGGCATCATCGCCAGGGCTCTGGAGAAGGAACGAGAGCAGCGTTATCAGTCCGCTGCAGAGATGCGGGCTGATCTGGAAGAACTGCGTAAACAGCCGCAGGTTCCGTCCTATGTCTGGAAGTGGGCTGTTGCGGCGGTACTGTTGGTCGCCGTTGCGGGTGCCGCGTTGCGCTACTGGCGCTATCTCCACGCGATGCGGCTTCATGCCGCGGATGGGATCGTCCTCGCCGATCCGGACAACCGGACCGGCGATCCCGCTTTCGATGGGGCCATGAAAATGGCCTCCTATGTCGAGTTTGGGCAGACGCCCTTTCTCAGCGTTCTTTCTCCTGAGCAGGTTCGCAATGTCCTGATAGCGCTGAATCACCGGAGCGATACAGCGATCACGACGGCAGTGGCGCGCGAAGTCTGCCTCAAAACGAATAGCCGCGCCGTGATTGCCAGCTCCCTTGCAAACGCTGGCAATCGCTACAGAATTGACCTCAAGGCAATCGACTGCTCAACAGAGACAGTCTTTGCAGAAGAGAATGCGGATGCCACCGGCAGGGATGAGATCGTACATACTTTCGGCGTGTCAGCAGAGAAGCTCCGCAGAGGGATGGGCGAACCTGCATCCCTCATGAAGCAATTCAACAAACCGCTCGAAGAGGCGACAACGTCTTCAGTCGACGCTCTGCAGATGCTGGCGGAGGCATACAAGAGTCACAACGCATCTCATGCCGATGCCGTTTCTTACTATCAGCGCGCGACCGACATCGATGGAAATTTTGCGTTGGCTTATCTTGGCGAGGCTGCGGTGTTTTGGAATCTTATGAAGCCTCAGCTGGCAGCAACAGCTTCAGAAAAGGCATATCAGTTGCGCGATAGATTGACGGTTCAGGTGCGGTTCATGGCCGAGACGATGTACCACGAATTTGTCCAGGGCGACATGCTGAAGGCGTACCCGATTTACGAGCAATGGACACGAACATTTCCCGGCGATGTGATCGCCCACAGCAACTTCGGCGGATCCCTCTGCTTCCTCGGACAATTTGAAAGATCTGCCGCCGAAGCTCGGGAAGCCATTCGTATATTTCCATCAGTGCCCGCCTATGCAACGCTGATAAGTTCCACCATGGCGTTGAATCGTCTGAGTGAGGCCAGGGCGGCCTATGATGAGGCAGTAACGCGCGGGATGGATACCCGTTCTCTGAGAGCAAACCTGTATTTTCTGGCTTTTCTGCGAGGGGATAAAGCGGCCATGCAGGAAGAGTTGAACGCGGCTGCAAGAGTCGCCTATGGTTCTAACCTGCTCTCCGACGAAATGAATGTAGAGACGTACTACGGCCATTTTCGCCGGACGCGCGAGCTATTACAGAAGCTCATCACGATAGGTCCCATGATGGAATCTTCCCTTGAGAGGGATGTTGCGACGGATGGACTACGCGAAGTCGAGGCCGGCAATCTCGCGGAAGCCAGACGCCTGGCACTGGAGGCCGGTAAGACAGCTCAGCAACGGGACGGGCGCCTGGCTCTCGCCCTGCTGTGGGCGCGGATCGGAGATACAGAACAAGCGCAAAAGCTCACGGAATCTCTGAGCCAGGAATTTCCGCACGACACGCTGGTGCAAAAATACTCGCTGCCCACAATCCGCGCTGCAATCAGGTTGCAGCAGAATGATCCGCGGGGCGCGATTGACATTCTACGTCCGGTTGAGGCCTACGATCTGGCGCTGCCTGCGGCATTCAACGGTCTCTACCCTGCCTATCTTCGCGGACTTGCCTGTCTGAGGATTGGTGAAGGGGGCACCGCTGCACTTGAATTTCAAAAGTTGCTGGATCACCCCGCAATTGCCGACAGTAATGTAACCGGCGCATTTGGCCGCCTGTGGCTTGCCCGCGCACTCGGCATGATCGGCGATCAGGTTGGCGCGCGTAAGTCGTATCAGGGTTTTCTGGACCAATGGAAGGATGCCGACCCCGACATTCCCATCTATCGCGAGGCTAAAGTTGAGTACGCCCGCTGCTGCAGAAACTGATCGGGCTTGCTAGCCGTTTTCTACTCGCGCCTTTATGTCCGAGTACGCCGTCTCAATGAGCCTGCCGAGCGATGCGGCGTCGGTGGCCGTTCCCGGTCTGAGCTTTACATGGCGCATGAACTTGCCGGTGCCTTGCAACAAGCGGGCCGGATCCGGCAGCGCTGCGCCGTGAAAGAACCCCACGTTTACGTGCGAAGTGAAGACATTGACGTAGCCGAAGGGCGCATCTCCCAAACAGGCAACCGGACAGCCGTCATGCAAAAGCTCCCGGACTTCGTCCCCGCATTTTCGCATCACCTCAAACCACCGATGCGCGATGGACCCCAATTCACCTCTATGCTCTTTCATCCACGCATCGATGGCGGGATCGCGTTCGACAGCGCCGTTGAATCGCAGCAATTCCGTTTTCATCGTTGCTCCACTTCGAGGTCATCGAACCGCCTCCATTGATAGAAGGCAATGGACAATATCCAACTCAACACGAAGAAACCGATGATGAAGTAACCAAGGGTTCCGAAGTTCTCGTTGAGTTTTCGCACAAAATTCCAGAACAATCCACCAAATTCAAATTGCCCGGCGAGCAAACCCAAAGCCTCGATGCCGCCCACGACCAGCGCGACGATGACCGAGACAAGCGTGATGGTCATGTTGTAGTAGAGCTTGCGGACAGGCTTCACGAACGCCCAACCATAGGCTCCAAGCATGAGGATGTTGTCGGTAGTATCGACCAATGACATGCCAGCTGCGAAGAGGGCCGGAAATACAAGCGTGGACAATAGCGGCAGCCCCTTTGAGGCTTCTGTCGCGGAGATGCTTAATAGCCCTATCTCTGTCGCAGTGTCGAAGCCCAGCCCGAACAGGATTCCGAGCGGGAACATATGCCAGCTTTGCTGGATCATGGCGAACATCGGACGGAAGAAGCGGGCCAAAAGACCGCGATCCGCCAGGAGCAGGTTCAGATCCTCTTCGACATAAGGTGCGCCATTGCGGACGCGCACAAAGACGCGATAAACGGAACGCAGGACTGTAAGGTTCACGAATGCGATGCCGAACAGGAAGACGGTGGAGACCAGAGTGCCGATCATTCCACCGAGCGCGCGGAAGGCCTCCACGCGTTGCTGGAGCACCAGCGCTGCTGAGGCAATCACGATCGAGCCAACCAACACGATCGTTGAGTGTCCCAGCGAAAACATCAATCCGACTGTGACCGGCTGCTTGCCTTCCTGCATCAGCTTGCGAGTCACATTATCGATTGCCGCGATATGGTCTGCGTCTACAGCGTGCCGCAGGCCAAAACTATAAGCGAGAAACGATGTTCCCAGCAGCACCGGATAATGACGAAAAGCAAGGAGCGCCCAGAGCCAGGTACCCACATTGAAGACAAATAAGACGCCGTAAATGGTGAGTACCCGGTTCCGAACGCTGCCGGAGATATCGTTTAGCGAACAGCGCATTTCAGCTCCGGCATTGGACTCTGTCACCCGTTGAAGGGGTCATCGACTGATCGCAGCTCAGCCAGCCGTGGTGCCCTCAACCGCAACCGGGACGTAGGGGAACGTCTTGCGTGGCTTTGACGTGACCGATTCCTTGCCGATACCAAGTTGGATGGGAGTGTTTGCCGCGGTGGAAAACATGACATTGGGTGCGTTATCGGTGAGGGAACGACCGTTCCATTCGACGAAGCCAAGCGAAGACTGTGTCCCAACTGTGTAAGGAAGCATGTTAGGGAACATCCGGTGGGCGATCTTCTCCGCGTATGCATGGGGGTCTTCAGCTGTACCGTAGGCGGCGACCACAGCTCCGATGGACTTGGTTACATGTGCTCCGTAGGTCGCGAAGTCCGTAGAAGGATGTCCGGCATTGAGGCGATTGCCGAAATTTTCGTCGTACTGAGCGAACAGCGGCGGCATCATCGGAAGTCCGATACGGTTGATCGAGCGCCATCCTCCGGCATCCGTGGCGAGTGTAGCCACGGCCCACACGCCGATCTTTCGGTTGTCGCCAGCATCAGCAAGCAAATCGGCATCGGGCACTTCCAACACAATGGCATACACCGTATGACCGGCAAACAAGTTGTGCGCCTTGCTTGGATCCCAGCCGGCCAGGTCCACTTTCGTGCCATCCTCGAAAGCATGGCCTACTGCGTGCAATACATCCGGCTCGATCCAGAAAGGATCACCGGCATGGCCGGCCCAGGCGCGCAGACCGGATGGAGTGGTAACCGTTTCATCCGTTACTCCCTGCGCCACGATCTTACCGGCTGCGTGCGGATCGACGGCGTCTTTACCGCTAATGCGCCGAATGGTGTATTTCTGCTTTCCCTGCGCGTCGCGCGCCTCGAAATTGAGGCGGTAGGTGACCTCTTCAATGGCGTCGCCGTTGAGATCGACCTTGAATTCGTACATGCCTTCCGGATGGTAGCCAGGAATGGGCGGCTTTGCGATCGAGTGGCAGACGTTGATCACGAAAGCGGTTCCGGTTTCACCGCGGAATACATAGAGATCGGTGATATCAAGACGAACGTCCTGTCGAGCGATGGGTGAGTCGAGATGGTGAGACATACTTTCTCCCTTTGTGTTTGCGGAATGTGATTGGGAATCGCTTTCAATCGCCAGAGCCGAGGCGGCTGGAGGTACGCTCATTCCCGCCGCAATGATTGCGCCGCCAATGAGAACTCGCCTCCGCGATATCAGAGTGATCTCGTTAGTATTTCGTACAGAAACGTCAATTCTTTTGCTTGATCTCATTGCGCACGTGACCTCGTAGTCCGATCAGAATCAGCAATGACATTGGAAGGTATTGACATGTTGCCGATCCTGCAAAGCGACCTAGCTGGATGATAGGTGGGGGCGAAAAATCCGTCCATCATACATTTGTAGGGGGTCTCTTTCTAGCTTTTTTTCAGGTATTCCGGTGAGACCGCACGCCGGCGCAGTTGGCGGGGTGCTCGGTCTGTGGAGTCACCTGCCAGAACTGAACCTCCACGAGATGGACCCGCCTACCCAGGACACCATGCGAATACCGACCGCTCGTTCTACGGTTCCGCAGTCGAAATTGTTGGCGACGCCGTCCACACCTGGAGCGCATGCGGGAGGTGGATCGCCAATTTCCCAACCACGTGCGAAAGTCTCTGTTGTCTGGCCTGTATAGCCGCGTGCAATCATCCCATCCACTCCGAGTTGCAATCGACCGTCCAGGAAAGGACGCAC
>JAATFH010000079.1 GCA_015655315.1 Terriglobales bacterium | reverse complement strand
GCGCTGGCGATATGCATCGCGGTCGGAAAGGTGTCATTCGACGACTGCGCCATGTTGACGTGGTCGTTGGGATGGATCGGAGTTTTGCTGCCGAGTTCTCCGCCGAGCAGTTGAATCGCGCGGTTGGAGATGACCTCGTTAACGTTCATG
This sequence comes from Terriglobales bacterium, assembly GCA_015655315.1. Taxonomy (GTDB): domain Bacteria; phylum Acidobacteriota; class Terriglobia; order Terriglobales; family Acidobacteriaceae; genus Alloacidobacterium. The sequence continues at coordinate 6,081 of JAATFH010000079.1, read as the reverse complement.
TTCGACTGCGTGCCTGAGCCGGTCTGCCAGACGTAGAGAGGGAACTCGGTATCAAGCTTGCCGGAGATCACCTCGTCTGCAACCGTAGAGATGGCGTCAGCCTCCCAGAGTTCGAGACGGCCCGCTGCCGCGTTGACCAGGGCTGCGGCTTTTTTGACATAGCCATAGGCGTGATACACCTGCTTCGGCATGTGGTCATCGCCGATGGCAAAGTGAACCAGCGAGCGTTCAGTTTGAGCGCCCCAGTAGCGGTTTGCCGGAACTTCGATTTCGCCCATCGAGTCCGTCTCTCTGCGCTTTCCGGTTGCGTGAATGCCTATGGGAATCTGCTGCAATGCATGCGCTTCTTGTGTAGCCATTTATCACCTGATTTGTAGGGAATTACTTCGTTAGATTGAATTCGGATCGTCGAGTTACAACCAGCGATCCTATATTCGCTAATGAAAAATCATTAGTCTTTTAATCGTTCATACGGAAGGTAGACTGGCTCCCAGACATACTGGCGCAGCTCTTCTTCGAAGGACTTCTCATCCGCCACTCCAGCAAGTCCTTCCGCGATGGCCTGCTTTCCGACAGCTTCCGCCACCTTCAGGCTCACCTGTCGAGAATCTGCAATGGGTGGCAGGAGAGATGCCGTTTTGTCCTTCTGGGTTGGTGAGAGAGCTGCGAGAGCTTTTGCGGAAGCCATGATCATCGCGTCCGATACGTGCCGTGCCTTTGACGTGAGAATGCCTAGAGCCAGACCCGGAAAGATATACGAATTGTTGGTTTGCGTGAAATGTACGGTCTTGCCGTTGAACTCGATAGGAGGGAATGGGCTGCCTGTGCCGATCAGTGCCTGGCCATCTGTCCATCGATAAAGATCTTCCGGTGTGGCCTCGGTGCGCGACGTCGGGTTCGACAGCGGAAAGATCACGGGACGCTCGGTGTGCTTTGCCATCTCTCTCGCGATCTCTTCCGTAAACGCTCCCGCCTGTCCCGATACTCCAATCAGAACGGTCAGCCCGGCATTGTGAACGACATCTTTGAGCGAGATGCCTTCTGTGCTGGAAATCTCCCAACCTTGCACGTCGGATTTCTTCCGCACATAGGGTTCCTGGTCTGGCCGGATACCCGGCGTTCCTTCGACCAGCAAACCGTAACTGTCAACCGCGTAGAATTGTTTGCGGGCTTCCTCTTCGCTCACGCCACTGTCTTTGATCGCAGCAAGGAGAAGGTTGGCAATGCCGATCCCGGCGGACCCGAAACCAAAAAAACCGATCCGTTGATCTTTCAAGGGGATGCCTGTTGCCGTAACCGCTCCCAGCACGGTTGCCGTGGCTACCGCAGCTGTCCCCTGAATATCGTCATTGAAGGTGCAGAGCTGGTCGCGATAGCGTTCCAGAAGACGGCCAGCATTCGAGCCGGCAAAATCTTCCCATTGCAAAAGGATGTGGGGCCAGCGCCGCTTTACCGCGGTCACGAAGGCTTCGACGAAGTCGTCATATTCCTGCCCACGCACTCGCTTATGCCGCCAGCCAATATAGATCGGATCATTGAGCCGCTCTTCGTTGTCCGTGCCGACATCCAGCAGCACAGGGAGGCAATGTTCCGGAGGAACTCCGGCGAGAGCTGTATAGAGAGCCATCTTGCCAATCGGGATTCCCATCCCTCCAGCTCCCTGATCGCCCAGGCCGAGAATCCGCTCACCATCGCTTACGACAATGCATCGCACCTGGTCATAGCGGGAATCGGCAAAAATCTCGTCGATACGATGTCTGTTGGCGTAGCTGAGGAAAAGGCCCCGTGGCTTGCGCCATATCTCACTGAAGCGCTGGCAGCCTTCGCCCACCGTGGGTGTATAGACGATCGGAAGAAACTTCTCTACATTGTGTGTGATCAGCGAGTAAAACAGTGTTTCGTTCGTCTCCTGCAAATTACGCATAAAGCTATATCTTTCGAAGCCAGTCGTGTACTCAGCCAAGGCCTGTAGATTACGATCACGCTGATCCTCCAGAGTTCCTTCGTGCGGGGGCAGTAAGCCATGAAGCGAGAAGACATCTCTCTCTTGCTCGGTGAAGGCGGTCCCCTTGTTCAGCCGCGGTTGGTTCAGCAGGTCGTAGCCGGACAGTCCGGTCTTCACGACATTGGTTTCAGCAAAGCTTTCCGTATCGGACGATGTACCCATACAAACCTCTCTTTTTATCGCTTTCTCAATCCAGGGAGATATTTTATGCGGCTTTCATGATGTGCGTATTTCGACCTTGATTTAAGGATCTTCCAATGTGAGGTACAGTCATAGAAAAAGCAGCGCAGTTCATCCCGCGTTGCTGCTGTTTGACAGTGCAATTGTTTAGCCAGATTCATCGGAAGGTTGAAGAGCCGTGCGGCGTGTCAGCCTGGATATCTGTGGGAGAAACTTGTGTGTGTTCCGATCTGCGTTGTGCAGCAGTCAGAGATGGAATAATATCAACACCCCGGCCAGCATGCACCGTCGATACCTGTCCTTTGTCGAAGTCGTCTCCGCCGTGGTCGTGAACGTGCAAAAGAGATAGGAATGCTTGAATCCGGACAGAGTGATCGACAAGAAAACGGGACACAAGAAACGCTACTCGAAATCCATGCGATTCTTGAGCAACTGGCGCTTTAGCTGCGGTCCTGGTCACGCGGTTAGACGAGGTTTTTTACATGGACATGGAGGCGACTATTCACGATCCACCCCGGAGACGATGGCTGACCTTAGCAGTTGTGGTGGTGATGGTGGGCATTGCCGCGGGACTCGGCGGGATGGCGCTCGGCTTGTTGCTGCATCTCGTTCAACACGTCGCCTATAACTATGGCCTGCATGCGATCCACGGCCACGAGAGCTTTCTGGAAGGTGTCAGCGCTTCTTCGTCTGTTCGAAGAGTGTTGGTACTCAGTGTATGCGGTGTCGTGGCGGGACTAGGCTGGTGGGCGCTCTATCGTTTCGGCAGCCCGCTGGTCTCCATCCGCAAAGCAGTTACCGGAAACGGGCCTCGCATGCCTTTTCTCGCCACAGTTATCCACGACCTTCTGCAAATTGTGACCGTTGCATTGGGGTCGCCGCTTGGCCGCGAGACAGCACCACGCGAACTGGGTGCAGTGCTTGCGACATGGCTGTCTGACCGCGCGGCTTTGCCCCCGGAGACCAGCCGGATCATGATTGCCTGTGGCGCCGGAGCTGGATTAGCCGCAGTTTACAATGTCCCGCTGGGGGGAGCGCTTTTTACTCTGGAGGTTCTGCTGGGAACATTCAGCCTCCCGGCTTTGATTCCGGCTCTCGCGACCTCCGTTATTGCTGCTATGGTTGCCTGGATCGGCCTCGGCAACGCATCGCAGTACTCTGTACCATCTCTGGGGATCAGCCCATCTCTCGTCGTCTGGTCAATTGTGATGGGGCCGGTTTTCGGATTTGCCGCATACTGGTTCGTGCGCGCGACGAAAGCGGCGCGCACGCATGCGCCTAAGGACTGGCAGTTGCCGTTATTGTGTGTCGCAGTTTTTCCCATCATTGGTTTGCTTGCGATTCCTTATCCGCAATTGTTGGGGAATGGAAGAGGACTGGCGCAGGCGGGTTTCGACAGCAGCCTGGGATTCGAGCTTGCCGCAGTTTTGTTGTTGTTCCGGGTGTTCGTCACAATCGGTGTTCTGCGTGCAGGAGCTGCGGGCGGCATATTGACTCCCAGTCTGACGATCGGCGGCTTGCTTGCAATCGTCAGCGGCGGACTCTGGAGTCTGGTTTGGCCCGACGTATCGCCCGGCGCGTTTGCGGTTGTAGGAAGCGCGGCGTTCCTGGCTTCATCGATGCAGATGCCTTTTACGGCGATCGTGCTGATCCTTGAGTTTACCCGGGTGGGTCACGATTTTATGTTTCCGATAGCGCTCGCTGTTGCCGGATCGATCTCCATCTACTCCCTGTGCGACATGCAGGGTGGCCTGTCTGTGCAAAGACTCCGTGATGCGATCATCCCGAGTGCGTTACCGCGTTCGGGCAAGAGGCAAGTTGAGATCCATGAAGAAATACAGACAGTAAGAAAATGATGCGATAAGTCATCTTCAAGTTCGGCTTGAGTACACAGACGAATGGCTGGAGTGACGGTCATTCGTCAACCCGATGTCGATATATCGACATCGGGTTATATAGCGCTTTGATGAGCTGAAAAATGTATCACGAGATGAATTTGTGTTGGCCGGGGCTTGTCGGAGTGCTCAAAGTCGTCGGCGCAGCGCTGCAAAAGCAGAATCCATAGTTCGCTGCGCAAAAGCCCGGTTAAGAAGGATGGGTATAAACCCGCTACTCAGCTCATAGGATGCGGGTCGATCTCTACAGCTTCGACCCTGCACCCCACCCCACGACCGGAGCAATGGTCTTGACCTCGTTGTCCCGCTTCTTCCAACTGCCGCGGATGTAATCGCGATTCATCGTCGCAATGACTTCGAGTGGAATTTCCTTGGGGCAGACGCCGGTGCATTCACCGATGTTCGTGCAGCCGCCAAAAGATTCCGTATTCATCTGCGCCACCATATTTACGGCACGGTGATCGCGTTCCACTTCGCCTTGCGGCAACACGCTAAGGTGCGCGATCTTGGCTCCGGTAAACAGCGCCGCTGCGGCATTTGGACAAGCCGCCACGCATGCACCGCAACCAATACAGGCCGCAGCATCCATCGCGCGGTCGGCAATTTCCTTCCCGACTGGAATGGTATTGCCATCCGGGGCATTGCCGGTGGAAACCGAGACGTATCCGCCCGAAGCAATAATCCGGTCGAAAGCGCGACGATCGACAACGAGATCCTTGATCTGCGGAAACGCCGCTGCACGCCACGGCTCGATGACCAGTTCCTGACCATCCTTGAAGTGGCGCATGGTCAGCTGGCAAACCGTGGTTGCAGGCAGCGGGCCGTGCGCGATGCCGTTGATCATGAAACCGCAGGAGCCGCAGATACCTTCACGGCAGTCGTGCTCGAACGCCACTGGCTCTTCGCCGCGCTCGATCAGCGACTCGTTGAGCACATCGAGACACTCCAGCATCGACATTTCCGGACTGACATCGTTCATCGGATAGTCGATAAACGAGCCTTTGTCTTTGGGGCCCTTCTGACGCCAGATTTTTAGCGTTAATTTCATTACTTGTAGCTCCTCTGGCTGGGATGAACGTAGTGGAATTCCAGCGGCTCTTTATGCAGCTCTTCGCGGTTGCCTACGCCGCGATATTCCCACGCGGCAACATAGGAATAGTGCTCGTCATCGCGCTGCGCCTCGCCGTCCGGCGTCTGGTACTCCTCGCGGAAATGCCCGCCGCACGATTCATTGCGTTCGAGCGCATCGACGCACATCAACTCGCCCAGCTCGAAGAAGTCGGCCACACGCCCGGCCTTTTCCAGGCTCTGATTCAAGTCGTCACCGCTGCCGGGGACATTGACGTTCTGCCAATACTCCTCGCGCAGCGCGCGAATCTGCCCGATAGCTTTTTCCAATCCCTGAGCTGTGCGTGACATGCCGCAGTCGTCCCACATGATCTTGCCCAACTCACGATGGAAGGAGTCGACGGTGCGTTTTCCCTTGATCGAAAGCAGCTTCTGAATTGTCTGCTGCACGGAAGAAACGGCATTGCGAACTTCCTCATGCGAGGTGTCCACTTTGTCAAGCTTGGTGGACGCAAGATAATTGCCGACGGTGTAGGGAATGATGAAGTACCCGTCCGACAGCCCCTGCATCAGCGCGCTGGCACCGAGACGATTGGCTCCGTGATCGGAGAAGTTCGCCTCACCCAGAACGAACAGCCCGGGAATTGTGCTCTGCAGGTGATAATCGACCCACAAGCCGCCCATGGTGTAGTGAATAGCCGGATAAATAAGCATCGGAACCTTGTAAGGATTCTCTTCGGTGATCCGCTGGTACATGTCGAAGAGATTGCCGTAGCGTTCTCGGATGGGATGTTCCCGCAGCCGCTTGCGAATTGCCCCCGGCAGGCTGAAGCCCATTCCGCCGGTAACCGTAAGCACCGCACCGGCCGGGTCCAGCTGCAGCGAGTAGTTGTCGTATTTGTCAGGGGAAACACCGGTGCGAATCTCGTAGAT
>JAATFH010000175.1 GCA_015655315.1 Terriglobales bacterium | reverse complement strand
GTCTTGACCATCGCCTTGAATTCAGCCACCTGGTTTCACGCGTCGCCGGTCGAGCAGTACCGTCCATGCGGCGCGAAATAGATGAGCGTGTTGTAGCCCCAGTAGTTGCTCAATCCCATCTCGACCAGGTGGCTGTCGTTGATGAAGTGGTGCACCGGCATCAACTCCACGGCGGTGACGCCCAGACGCTTCAGGTGGCGCAAGCTCGCCGGGGAGGCAAGCCCGGCATAGGTTCCGCGCAGAGGCTCCGGCACATCCGGATTCTGAATGCTGAAGCCGCGCACGTGCGTTTCATAAATGATCGAGTCGGACAGCGGCGTGCGCAGCGGGCGATCCTGTTCCCAGTCGAAGTAGGGGTTCACGACCAGGCTTTTGGGAACGCCGGGTGCGCTGTCGCGGTCATCGCGGTGGAGATCAGGGTCGTCGCCACCGAAGACATAAGGAAAGATCGCCTGCGACCAGTCCACCTTTCCCGTCACCGCCTGAGCATAAGGATCGACGAGCAGCTTCGCGGGATTGAATCTCAGGCCCTTCTCCGGTTCCCAGGGTCCATGCACGCGATACCCATACTGCTGTCCTGGTTGAAGGCCTGGAAGATAACCATGCCAGACGAAAGCAGTCGTCTCCTTGAGCGGAATTTTTTCGCACTCGGTGTTCTCTCGATTGAAAAGGCAAAGATCGACTGCCTGAGCCTGCTCGGAATAAAGAGCGAAGTTCACACCAGTTCCATCCCACTTTGCACCTAATGGGTAAGGCTTTCCCGGAAGGAGCGTTGACGGCATAATCCCAAGTCTCTTTCTTGTATGTTGATTCGAGGTTCCCACTATCAGAGGCGAATGCGCCGGGAAACGTTGCTCGGAAACGACTTCATCCCTTTCGTCGTGCGAATTTCAGTCCCGACCACTGCGTATCCACCGAACAGACTTTGTAGTCGACAAACTTGCGGGCGAGCGCCAGCTCCCGTACATCGTTCTGATTGAAATCGCTGCGCAGCTTCGCTGTCGTCTTGGGATGAATCACCCAGAACGAAGCACCTTCCGGCAGATGCGATTGTGCGTGGTCAAGAGCCGCATCCAGTTCACGCAGCGAATGCACAACGTACAAGACCATATGCGTTCCCGCAACGATTCGCTGACTCAACGAGGCGCCTTTGGGCAACTCCCCGATGATTTCTTCTATTCCGTCTTCCGCGCCGCCGATGAGCGCCACTTTCATATTCGCCGCGATGCCCAGCTTGCGCGTCAAAGGAGAATCATGCCAGCGCTGCATATGCGGCGTGGGCTGCACCGGCTCGGTGGGAAGGGAAGTGGACGCCCGCTTCAGCGCGACGTCGATCTGCTCCCACGATGTGTACACCGCATCCGGAAGCTCTGCACGCAGCCGCGCGACTTTTTCTTCCGCACCACCGGCAAACACAATCGGAATATAGCGCGTGGTTTTGCTGCCGCGCAGGGTGATCGCGACCTCGCGCCCATGGGAAGGGAGGCGATCCAGATCGATGAGCGCAACGGATGGATGCAAATCGCGGAAGTGCGAGATGAACGCGCTCGAACCGCGCAGCGATGAAGCGTTCACCCGATAGCCGAGCTTCGCGATCGCTTTTGCATGTTGTTGCGCAAGCTCGTCGTTCCAGCAAATCAGGCGGACCAGCTGCGATGCGCGCGCCATGCGTCTAGTCCAGGCGGTATTTGGTTTCAGCCAGCTTGTAAAGTGGCCGCCATACCAGCCGATTGATGGTCACCACCATGAGCGCCATGATGATCGTCGCCAGCAGCAGTACGGGAAAATTACCGGCATCGCTGGCCGCGCTGATCTGCGCGCCGAGTCCGACTGTGCGCAGCGTCTGGTCTTTCAGATGAAAATACTCGGCGATGATCGAAGCATTCCACGCGCCGCCGGAAGCAGTGACAAGACCGGTAATCAGGAACGGAAAGATGCCGGGCAGGATGACCGTGGTCCAGCGCTGCATGCGGGTGAAGTGGAAGAGCGTCGCCACCTCGCGCATCTCGGAGGGGATTGCCATTGCGCCTGCGATGACGTTGAAGAGGATGTACCACTGCGTGCCCAGCATCATCAGCGCAATCGAGCCGATGCCGAGCCCCGCGCCCAGCTTCATCAGCCCCAGCAGAATGACAGGGAAGAGCGCCGTTGCCGGAAACGATGCCGCTATCTGCGCCAGAGGCTGCGCAATGCGAGCCAGTTTCGGATTGAAGCCAATGGCTACGCCCGTCGGAATCGTCCACGCCGCCGCCAGCAGCAATGAAATGTTCACGCGGAAGAATGTAGCAACCGCGCCTTCCAGCAGAGTCGCAAAATCCGACCGGGGAACGAGTCGCAGCAGCAGGATCGCTTTGAAAGCCGCAAAGCATATCAGCCCCCCGAGAACCAGCACCAGAAAAACGGTCACTGCCGTGCTGGCTTTTTTTCGGCTATCGAGTTGAACTGTATCTATCTGCCGCTGCCTGCGCAAAGCAATCGAACGGTACAGATGCTCGCTGAGCGGCGCGAAAGTCCGTTGATGGATCGCTCCCAGCACATTCGATTGCCGCAGCGCGGCCAGCACGGGCGATTTCACGCGGTCTGCCGCTTCCACGTTTTCAAACTTGAACTTGTCCGACCAGTCGATCACCGGTCGCCAGATCAGCTGATCGGTCAACACGATAATCGCGACGATCGTGAGCAGGCCGTACGTCATCGCTAGAGTATTTCCCGTCGAAGCCGCCGTCTGCAGATACGATCCGAGACCCGGCAGCCGGAAATTGCGCGTGCCAACCGGAAACATCTCGCAGACCATCAGGAAAAACCATCCGCCGGCGACGGAAACCATCGAGTTCCACACGAGGCCGATCGCCGCATAGGGGAGTTCGAGTTGCCAGAGCCTCTGCCAGCGCGAGAAACGGTTGATGGTGCAGGCCTCGTTTAGTTCACGCGGAATGCTTTTCAGCGAGGTGTAGAAGCTGAAGGCCATGTTCCACACCTGGCCGGTAAAGATCAGCAGGATTGCGCCGAATTCGATTCCAAGCTGCCTGCTTGGAATCAATGACATCATCGCCAGCATCACGCCGGGCAGGAAACTCAGCACCGGGATCGATTGCAGAATATCGAGCGTGGCAATCATCAGCGTTTCCACCCGTTTGTTGTAGGCGGCGATATAGCCGTAGCCGACCGCAAACAGCAGGCTCAACAGATACGCAACGCCGATGCGCACACAGGAATAAAACGCATAGAGCGGCAGCATCGTCGGCGATTGCGATATCGCTACTTCCGGTACTGCGCCGCTCAGCCAGTAGCGCGCAATCTGCAGCACGGCATAGAAGCTCGCCAGCAGGCCCATGGCCACCGTCAGATCCAGAAAAAACGGCCATGTGCGATCAATGACCAGCGAGCGCGAGAGTGTATAGCGCATCTTCACGGCTCTTCGATCTCCTGCACAGCCGCCGCTGCTTCTTCCTCAGCCTCCGGAAGAATGAAACGCCGCTTCGCCGCGTCGAAGTCGAACAGCTCCGCGTAGCGGCCCCAGTTGATTGCCGTCTCCAACTGCCGCTGCGTCTCCTCCTCGCTGAATTGCTCATCGAGCATGTCGAGGAAGAACTCCTCCGGTACGGTGTGATCGGTCTTGTTGCTGAGCGCGCGCGTGATCTGACGCAGGAGCAGCACATGTTCCACCGCAGCCGCGCGAAAGAGTTCCTTCTGCTTCAGAATCTCCGATTCCGCATATTCGCGCCCCGCGGCTGTAATCGCGATGTCGCCTTCCTCCAGGGTCAGGAAGCCAAGCAACTGCGCCGCATCCACAATCGGCAACAGGTCGTCGATCTCGAACGAAAGTTCATCCGCCAGCCGGTACACATCGATATGCCCGCCGAAATCGATGATGAACTCAAGCAGACCGGCAATACCGCCCGGTCGCGCATGCGGCAGCATCTCGTAGCGCATCTGCCGCTGGTCGCGAACGCGGCGGCCATCGGTGTGCAGCCGCGGCACGTCCGGGGTTACGTCCGGACGCGTCAGCACGGTATAGATGTAATCCACGAGCTTGGTAAAGGTTGCATTCTTCTTGTTGCGCGGATGAGCGATTCCTACCTGGAAGTCGGTGCGAACGTGCCCCGGATTGCGCCCCAGCACAATAATGCGATCCGCAAGCAGTACAGCCTCTTCAATGTTGTGGGTGACGATAAAGATGGCCTCGGTCGGAATCGTCTTCTTCTGCCACAGCTCCAGCAGCTCACTGCGCAGGTTCTCCGCCGTCAGCACGTCCAGCGCAGAAAACGGCTCGTCCATGAACAGCACTTCGGGCTCGACGACGAGCGCGCGCGCAAATCCCACGCGCTGGCGCATGCCGCCGGAAAGCTCCTTCGGATAGGCGGCCTGAAAGCCGTCCAGACCGACGGTATCCAGAATTTTAAGGCTGCGTTCCCGCCGCGCTTCCGGCTCCACGCCAATCGCCTTGAGCGGCGCCTCTACATTTTCAAGAACGGTGAGCCAGGGAAACAGAGCGAAGCTCTGGAAGACGATGGAGACGTTGATCTGCACCGTGTCAATCGGCTTTTCGTGCCAGAAAACCTGCCCGCCAGAGGGCTTCGACAGCCCGGAGAGCATGCGCAGGAGCGTCGATTTGCCCGAGCCCGATGGCCCGAGCAGGGCGACGATTTCGCCGGGGAGAATGGAGAGATCGGTGGGAGCAATGACCTGAATGCGGTTTTCGCTCGGCTGAGCATAAAACTTTTCTACCTGCTGCGCTCGAATAATCGCTTCCGTCATCGCCTGGCTCCGTCTACATGTGCGTGAAACCTCTAAACGGGCAAACTGCCTTCTGGCAGCGATACCTCCGGACTGCCAGAAGCTTCCGGAACGACGCACCCGCTCTTGCGTCTACTGTAAGTAGATAGGATTGCAGGAAGATGAAGCATCCTCCTGAAGACAGCGTATCATCCTAGCAGTAGTTTTCGCGGAGTGATTCATATCTGCTCATCGTTTTGGCGATGACTTTTTGCCATGCAGGTATCCTCGCAAGTGTTTTACCTCACCGGAGATAAAGAGAGTCTAAGAATGCAGGACAACAATCAGGCGAAGCCAAAAGTTCTTGTGGCGGATGACGAGCGTGTCATCGCTGACACCCTGGCCATCATCCTCAACCAAAGCGGATTTGAAGCCACTGCTGTTTATAGTGGAGAAAAAGCAGTGGAAATGGCCGGAACGCTGAAGCCGGACATGCTTATCAGCGACGTCATCATGACCGACCTGAACGGCATCGACGCGGCTATCAAAATCCGCAGCCTGCTGCCATCGTGCAAGATTCTTCTCTTTTCGGGACAGGCCGCCACCGCTGACCTGCTCGACCGCGCCCGCACCCAGGGCCACGAATTCGAAATCCTGGCCAAGCCCGTCCATCCGCAGGATCTTCTCGCAAAATTACGCAGCTGACGAAGGCAGAAAAGCAGGTGCGGGATTAGCTCCCAGCCAAAAGCTGTTATCCTGACCCGACTCTGAGTGGAAGAGGAAGGGTCAGGATCTGTTTTTCGCGCAGGGGCCTTTACTCTGGGCCACAGCCCCTAACCTATTTCTTCCACAGCCGATGCGGCAGCAGGTACGTGAACCCCGCAAACCCTTCCCATTGGGTCGATGTACTCGTAAGGCCATGATCGAATCCGGCATCGATCACCAGGTTTGGCTTGATGGGATACGAGGCCGCCCAGAGATTTCCCATCGCATTTCCATGCGTAAGCGGCTGCGAGAAATGCCACAGCTCACCCGACACGGTAATTTTTCCCAGCGGATGCGATACGGAAAGTGTCTGCCTGGTCGTCAGATGTAAGAGAAAGAACATCGTCCAAGTCAGAATATCAATTCAACGCGGCTGTTACATCTCGCGCCGGCCTTCCAGCGCGCGCGACATCGTCACCTCATCCGCGTACTCGATATCACTGCCCGCCGGGACCCCGGTCGCAATGCGTGTCACGCGCACCTGTGCAGGCCGCAGCACATCCGCCAGATACCCAGCCGTGGCTTCGCCCTCGACGGTAGGCGACGTCGCCAGGATTACCTCGTCCACATCGCCGCGCGAAACCCGCGCCAGCAGATTGCCCGTCCGCAGATGCTCTGGGCCAACGCCATGCAGCGGAGAAAGCGTACCATGCAGTACATGGAAGACGCCGTTGTAGCTGCGTGTCTTTTCGATAGTGGCAATATTGGTCGGCTCCTCCACCACGCAGACCAGCCGCTGGTTGCGCGTCGGGCTGGAGCAATACACGCAGGGATCGACGTCGGTGATGTTGTTGCAAATGGAGCAGAGCTGCAGCTTGGCTTTGAGGTTGCGAATCGCATCCGCCAGCGCCTCTGCATCTTCGCCGTTCGAGCGCAGTATATGAAACGCGAGCCGCTGCGCATTCTTCGATCCGATACCGGGTAGTTTGCGCAGCTCTTCGATAAGCCGCGCCATGGGTTCAGCAAAACGAGACAATACATTACCTCCTGGCTGTTTTAACAGGATTCGACAAGCTTTGCCACGATCCCGCGGCATTGTCATCCTGAGCGCAAATGACGGAAGGAAGCAGCGTCGAAGAGCTTGCCTTTCGTGCTGTCTGAAGGTCCTGCCCTTTGCTTTACAGCGTGTTGTAGACAATTCCGACAAACTGATCCGGTGTCAGCGCGCCCTTGGCCCACGCCGCGTCGAAATTCGCCGTAGGCTTGGCTGCAATCACCTGTTCCAGCGATTGTCCTGCGCTTTTGAGCTTCTCCACGTTTGTAGCGATGGTCGCCAACATGTCCCGGTATTTTTGCAGTGAATCCTTGTCTCCCAAGGGACCGTGGCCCGGAACGATCTTCGTCTTGTCGTCCACAACATCAAGGCAGGCATCCGCGCCGCGAATCATCCCGTTAATCGTTCCACCCGTGCCCGCATCGATGAACGGATAGACCCCGTTGAAGAAAACATCACCCGCGTGCAGCACATTTCCATTGATGAAATGAATGTAGATATCGGTGTCGGTATGCGCAGCCGGCATATAAACCAGGTCCAGCTCATCATTGTTGATGAAAAGTTTCTCGCTATCGACGAAGGTCTGCTGCGGCAAAGCGCTGGTGGGTGAGGATGGGAGTTTTATATGAAAGAACGCAACTTCCTGCGGCGTCGAAAGCCGCTTACGCGTATTTTCCTGCGCGATGATGAAGGCTCCGGCATCGTCATGCAAAGCCGCATTGCCGTCCGTGTGATCGTAGTGCCAGTGGGTGTTGATGAGCAGTTTGATCGGATGCGGACCCAGCCTGCCCAGCGTCTCTCTCAGGCGCGAAGCCGCTGTGGCCGCGCTCGAATCAATCAGCAGTTTTCCATCCGGGCCGTTCTGCGCCACCATGTTACCGCCCACACCCTGCAGAAGAAACAGAGTATCCCGCAGCTTCGTTACCTGGATCGGCGTTGTAGCTCCCGCCGTGCGAAATTGTTGCACTCTGTCACCCGCCGACGGCGCCGGCGGTGCTGCCTGCTTATCCTGTGCCTGTGCGGCAAGCGTAACCATCCCTGGAGCCGCCGCCAGTGCCAACCCGGCTCCAGCCCAACCAGCTTGTTTCAGAAAATCACGCCGTCTCACAGATCTCCTTGGCAAACAATTCACCTTCGACTGTCATCCTTCCAACACGAAGAGCCTGCCTCGGGCCGGGCGAGGGTTCTGCTTCTGGTGGAAATGCACGCGGCTTTAGAACAAGCCAGGCGGTAGATTCAATCCCCCGAGCATGGCCGAGGCGCTTGACTTGATGGCCTCGTCGGCTCGCCGTCCGGCCTCGTTAAAAGCCGCAGCGACCAGGTCTTCCAGCATCTCCACGTCTGCCGTGTTTCCGGCGAGACTGGCAACAGCGCTGGGATCGATCGTGACCTTCAGCACCTGCTTCTGCCCATTCATCTTCACCGTCACCGCGCCGCCCCCGGACGAAGCTTCGACCACAGTCTGCCCGAGCTTTTCCTGCATCTGCTCCTGCATCTGTTTGGCCTGCGCCAGCATTTCCTGCATCTTCAATGGATTTAACATGCTTCCATCCTCATCGATATTTATCGAGCTTTCCTCGACTTGCCGCTCTGAGCGAAAGGACGGGAAAGCAATCCCGTGCGCGATGGACACACCAATCACTTATCCCGCAAATCCAGGACGCTCCGCAATTCCGCTCCAAACAAATCCATTGCCTGCTTCACCAGTGGATTCTCCAGCGCCGCAGCCTGCACCGATCCGCTCGCCGCTGCCCGTGGTTTGGCATTGGTGCTGGCAACGCCGTTTTCTCCGGGAACAGCCACCAGTTTCTGGGATGCGCCAATACCCCGCAGCGCATTCTTGATGATTTTCTCCGCCTCGATATTCATCGTGAGCCCAAGCATCGTTTTCTTGGCCCCTACTTCGACGCGGATGGTGTCACCCTCCACAGACCACTGTCCGGCATCCAGCAGCACTGAAGCCGTATTGTGCCCGTTAACGTTGAGCGCCGCACAAACTGTCTCGCGAATCCGATCGAGATCAACCGTCTGCGTATAGACCGTATCCACCCTGGGTGCCGGGGCGGGTTCGATCGCCAACGCCGTCGTACCCTCTATCGCTACTATCGGAGTATCAGCTGCAACAGAAACAGGCGCCTTCGCCGTCTCTGCCTCCACCGCCCTCGCTGTCGCTTCCAGCGGAGTCGGTGTCCGAGGAACAACAACCGGCTCAACCGAGATCTCCATCAACGGGGAAACCGCGCTCTCTCCCGAGGTCTTCCGGCTCCGGTCCGCTTCAAAAGGTGAAAAAACGGGCTTCGCTGGTTCCGGTTCCGGAGCGCGGACGACTGTAGCGCTGGGCCGCGCCATGGACGCTGAAGACACAGCGCCCGTGGAAGAAGACGAAGCAGCGCGAGGCGGCAAGGCCCCGCCGCCGGCAGGCGGTTTCCCCCCTGAGGGGAACTGGCTCAACAACTCTTCCACCGGCAGCAGTCGCTGCAGATGCACCAGCTTCACCAGCCCAAGCTCCAGGTGGAATCGCTGCTCCTGCCGGTAATTCAATTCATCGAAGGTGCGCAGCATCACCTGCAGAAAACGCGTCAGGTCTTCTTCCGAGAAGAGCACTGCCGACCTTGCCGCACGCGCCCGTTCGTCCGTCGAAATCTGCAGCAGCTCCGACCCCTCGCCCGCAATCCGCGCCATCAGCACGTTCCGCAGATAGCGGACAAACTGCCGCGCCAGCGCCGCCGGACTATTTCCGGCATTCAGCAGCGTATTGATCTCGCCAATCACCGCCGCCGTCTGGTTTTCGCTTACCGCCTCCAGCAGCCGCTCAAAAACTGTGTTCGGAACCGCGCCCATCAGCTCGCGAATCTGCTCGCCATCGAGCTTCGCCTTGCCGTCTAACAAAGGAGCCGACGCAATCGCCTGATCCATGATCGACAAGGCATCGCGCATCGATCCGTCGCCGGCCTCGGCAAGCAGCGCCAGGGCTGCGTCATCGGCGGTAATGTTTTCCTGCCCGGCAATCGCTCGCAGCTGTCCCAGAATGTCGTCGAACTTCACCGCATGGAAACTGAAGTGCTGGCACCGCGACCGGATTGTCTGCGGAAAGTCCTCCGGCTGTGTCGTCGCCATCATGAAGACGACATGGTCCGGCGGCTCTTCCAGCGTCTTGAGCAGGGCATTGAAGGCGGCATCCGTAATCTGGTGCGCCTCGTCCAGAATGTAAATCTTGTACTTGTCCCGCGCTGGACGGTAACGCGCCGCGTCGCGCAATTCACGAATCTCGTCGATACCGCGATTGGTTGCCGCGTCAATTTCAATGACATCGACAGCGTTCCCAGCACGAATTTCGGTGCACGAGTCGCAGAAGCCGCAAGGCTCCGGCGTAGGCCGTTCCGCGGAACCGATAGCCGTTCGGCAATTCAACGCCATTGCCAGAATGCGTGCGATTGTCGTCTTTCCGATGCCGCGATGCCCGCTGAAGATATATCCGTGCGCAATCCGCCCCTGCTCGAGGGCGTTCAGGAGCGTGCGCGTTACATGCTCCTGCCCGACAACGTCGCTGAAGCGCTGTGGCCGGTACTTTCTTGCTAAAACCTGATACGCCATGATTTGATCCGAAACCCTGATTGTATCGTCTGTCGACTTCTCGCGCAGAGGCTCACTGCCGCAGGCAACGATCGCTCAGGATTGCTCCCGCTCCATCGCGAAGGTAAGTTCCCATTTGTCATCACTCTGCGTGATTTTGGGGTGGAAATCCGGTTGCAATCCGTAATGTGGCCGCTTCGTCGTGCAAATTCTCTTCAATTGAAATCATCTGTTCACAAATCCCGGTTATGCTGGCGACTCCCCCAAGAAGACCTCAAGGATACCTATGACTATCGACACGCAAGAACTGGACCAGCTCCAAGCCAACTACAAGGCAGCAGTGGAAGAGTGGATTGCCGCCATCCGCGAAGAAGAGGCGCTGGCCTCCGGCGATCATTCCGTAGCCGAAATTGACAAATGGGAAGCCGCGCACTTCCGCGAAGAAGAAATCCGCGACAAGGCCAAAGAAGCCAAAAGCGAATACGAGGATGCCTTGCTGGAGAAGTTCTTCGGCTTCTGAGCGTTATCTGCGCACAGCTTCGAGGGAGAATTCAGCTTGGAACAGTCTGGCGCGCCAGCGCCCGGCGTAGTACTGTTTCCAGCGCAGCTTTCTGTTCAGCGTATTCCTGATCGCTCAATTTTCCCTCCAGCCGCTCAGTTTCGAGCGCGAACAGCTCCTCTTTGAGCGTTGCAAGCATGTCTCCCGGGCTGTTGGAAGACGCTGGAACCGCCGCAACCGGTGCCGGTGCAATGGCTGCAGGCGCGGCAGCCTCCGGTTTTGCCCGCAGCAGAAATGCTGCTGCTGCTGCCAGAACCAGCGCGAGTCCGCTCAGAATCCACCACTTGTATTTATTGAGCGGATCGGGCGTATCGATCGGATTTCCGAGTCCGCCGCCAGGACGCGTATCGGCTGCCGCCGATGGCTGGCCAGCAGCAGCCTCAGGTCCGGCTGCCGCTGCTGCGGCATCGCTGCCTCCTTGTCCCTGCGATTCGCGCGGCATCGAGCCCGAACCGGAGACGGAAAACGCCATTGCCTGCGAAGGCAGGACATTCCGCGCGAGAAAGGTTTGCGCGTTCACGTCATCATTGATCGACTGAAACGGCACGGACCCGCCAGCCGCAAATTTCATCGCCTTTGGCAGCATGATGGCGACATTCTGCGTGGGCAGTGAAACCTTCGGCGTGAAGTTGAAGCTACCGCTGTATGGCAGGTGATAGCTCACCTGGAAGCGCGACTCGCCCGGTCTCACTGGAAAGACAAAGGCGTAATAACCTTTTTCCCCGGTCGGTACCGGAGAAGATGAAACCGGCATTCCGCCTGGTCCCATTGCCGCCGAGCCTTCGATACGCGCATCGGGGGGCAGGTAAATCTCATAAGCACGGGGACTGAACTGGGTCTTCGGCGGACTGGATTCGTTCTTGACGAAATAGTTTTCGATGACGTGCAGTCCCTGCTGATCGGTCTCGATGCGTATGACGTCCGCCTCGGTGCTTACGCCCTCGACCTTTGCCAGCACGTCGTACACGTCCACATTGACGGTAGTCGTACCCGGCTGCACCGGCTGAAAGTACGCCGCCTTCTGGTGATCGACGCGGATCAGGTGCATGCCGTTATCCGGCACATCGATGGAGTAGTGGCCCTTGCCGTCGGTCTTGGTGCGGCCCGCCTCCTGCATGCCCTGCCCGAAGGCAATCAACACTACATCGTCACCGCCCGAAGGCTTATTGATCGTCTTATTGGTAACCGTTCCAGTTACAGTTGCCGCGAATGCCGAGCAGGAAGCTGCAAGCAACAGTGCAATGGCGCCAAAACGCATACGAGAAATCAATGTCATGAATGTCTTTTCCAGCCTAACCTTTTTACCTCCCCCAGGCTTGTCATCCTGAGCGGAGCGGAGGATCTGCTTTTTTCGTGCCGCAAATACAACTGCAGTTCAGGAGGCCCGCACCGCTGGCCGTTCCAGTAGATCGATCTCAGCCATCACCTCAGCCGCCTCATTTTCCAGAGCAGCCCGCTGCGCGGCATAATCTTCTTCGGGATACTTCCCGGCACGATATTCGAAATTCAAATCGCGCAGATTCTCAAACAGCACGTCCTTGTTCTCGCGCAGGAAATCCAGCCGCGTCTTCTGCACCTGCGCCTGCACATTGCGTTCCGGGTAGAAGACGTAAGCGAAGATCGCGATCAACAGCAGCCCGCAGGCAATCGTACTCATAGTTCCGTCTCCTTACGGATCTGGTCGCGAATACGGTCAAATTCGCGCACCGGCGATGGAGCCGGCATCGGTACCGTGCGCAGCTTCCACTTCCGCACCAGCGCAATCGTGCCGACGATACCCAACAGCAACACCACAGGGGGCACAAACCACGCCGCCAGATTGAACTTCGTCAGCATGGGAGCGGCCAGCACCGTCGGCCCATACTTGGCCTGAAACAACTCAAGGATTTCCGTATCGCCCTTGCCCTGGCTCAAGGCTGCGCGTAATTCGGCAAGCTCCCTGTCAGAGTCCGGGCACCCAAGATGATTGCACTCGATGAGAATCTGTCCGCAGCCGCATACGCACATCATCTTGTGTCCAAGATCGTTGTAGCGTACGGCTGTGTCCGCCGAGCCCATGGTGAAGACAAGCAGTAAAACAACGAGCCCCATCTGTGAAAGACGAAACAACTTTCGCATCAATCGCCGCCCTTGCCCACCGCCATCGCAGGGGTATCACCCACGGGCACGCGGCTGCGGCTTGCGGCGAACGCTGCCGTCATATTCGGTGTCAAGGCGACGAAGGTGCCGAGAATCACGATTACGACGCCAATCCAGATCCACGCGACCAGCGGGTTCAGAAACACCTTGATGATCGGCTGCCCGGTATCGGGGTCCTTGCCTGCATAGATGACATACAAATCCCATGCCAGTGTCGAGTGGTTCGCGACAATCGTCGAAGTTGTCTGGCTTGCCTGATAGAAGCGCTTCTCCGGCGAAAGCTGCGTAATCTTCTTATCGCCGCGATAGACATCGAGAATCGCATACTCGGTGTCGTAATTCGCATTCGTATCCTGCGAATAGGATTGGCACTCCAGCCGATACGGCCCCATCGTTATGCTCTGTTTGAAATTCAGCTCCTGCTCTTTGCTCTGATCGAAAGCCGAACCCGCGAACCCGATGAAGATCACGACCACGCCGAAGTGAACGATGTAGCCGCCGTAGCGCCTTGTATTGCGCCGTGTCAGCTGGATCATCGAAGCAAAAAGGTTTTGTCCTGTGTGACGCGCAATGACGCCAGCGCCACGCAGAAATTCCGAGCTGACCGCTGTTACCACCAAAGCTCCCAGCGACCACGCCATCAGCGAATAAAGTGAGCCCTGATCCTGCCATGGCCGTACGCCGCAAGCTATCAGAACGATTGCTGTTACGAGGCCAGCCACGGTGGGCAGAATGAAGTTCTTGCGAACGCTTTTGAACGAGGTGCTGCGCCACGCAAGAATCGGCCCGATGCCCGTCAGGAAGAGCAGAAACAAGCCAATCGGCACCGCCACGCGATTGTAGAAAGGCGCGCCGACGGTGACCTTATTTCCCTGCACATATTCGGAAATAACCGGAAACAGCGTTCCCCAAAGCACGGTAAAACAAGCGGCTAACAGAACAAGGTTATTGAAGAGAAAACTGGACTCGCGCGAAACCAGCGATTCCAGCTTGTGCTCCGATTTCAAATGATCGCGGTTCAGCACAAACGTAAACAAACAAACCGCCAGCACGATAATCAGGAAGGCCCAGAACCATGTGCCAATCGGCGACTCGGCAAACGCATGCACCGAGCTTACCAGTCCCGACCGCGTCAGCAGCGTCCCCAGGATCGAGAGCGCAAAGGTTGAGAAGATGAGCCACATGTTCCAGCTCTTCATCATGCCGCGCTTCTCCTGCATCATCACCGAATGCAGAAACGCCGTGCCCGTCAGCCACGGCATCAGCGAAGCGTTCTCCACAGGGTCCCAGCCCCAGTAGCCGCCCCATCCCAGCACCGAATACGCCCAGTGCGCGCCGAGAAAGATGCCGCAGGTCAGAAACAGCCACGTCACCATCGTCCAGCGCCGCGTGATGTGGATCCACTTTTCACCGGGATAACGCATCATCAGCGCGCCCAATGCAAAGGCAAACGGCACGCTGAAGCCGACGTATCCCAAGTACAGCATCGGCGGATGAATCACCATCTCCGGATACTGCAGCAGTGGATTGAGCCC
>JAATFH010000271.1 GCA_015655315.1 Terriglobales bacterium | reverse complement strand
GCAGGAAGAGATCAACGCGCACGTAAAGAATTACCAGCGGGCCATCCTCGGTTCGCGGGACCCAATCGCCGAAGCATATGTCTCGGGAATGGCTCTCTACAGATTGCTGGTCGAGCCGGCTGCCGGACTGATTCCGAAAGGCTCTCCCGTATTTATCATTCCCAACGGCAGCCTCTCGACACTCAACTTTGAAACGGTGCTTGTGCCCGGCAGCGGGATTCACTACTGGATCGAAGACGCTACGATTACCAACGCCAGTTCCCTGAAACTGCTTTCCGCATTTCATCCTGAGAAGCACGCAAAAAATCCCAAAAAGCTGCTGCTCATCGGCAACCCTATCTCTCCGGATCGGAAGTTCCCCGATCTGCCCAATGCCTCCTCTGAAGTCGCCAATGTGGCCGGTCATTTTCCGGCGGAGGAGGAAAGCGTCTTTACCCAGAAACAGGCGCTTCCCTCCACGTATTCTGACAGCGCGCCAGGTGGCTATTCCCTGATTCACTTCGTTGCGCATGGCACCAGCAGCAGTGCCAGTCCGCTCGATTCGGCCATTGTGCTGACGCGCGATCCCGCCAACCCTGATTCCTTCAAGCTCTATGCTCGTGACGTGATGGCCCACCCGCTGCAGGCCGATCTGGTTACCATCTCGGCCTGCTATGGCTCAGGTTCGCGCGTCTATGGCGGAGAGGGTCTCGTGGGCCTCTCCTGGGCCTTCCTTCGCGCGGGCTCGCACTATGTGATTGGCTCGCTGTGGCAGGTAAGCGATTCCGCTGCTCCGCAAATCATGGACCGCATGTATAGTGACATCGCCGCTGGCGTCTCGCCGGATGCAGCGTTACGGAACGCAAAACTTTCCATGATCCACACGCAAAACGTCTTCCGCAAGCCGCTCTATTGGGCAACATTCCAGCTCTACGGCGGAGCTTGAGTTTTATTCCCAACGTTACAAACTTTTTGTAACGACTACAAAACTTGAGTCACCATCTTCCCGTAATGGAAAAACTGGCGCTCGACGAGAATGCGCCGCGTTTTGAGGAGCTGCATTATTTTTTAATAATTTTTCTGCATGGTTCCCTGAACCACTCACTGTTTCGACGTATCGACTTAGTCTCTCAACGTACACACAAATGCAGGAGGAGAAATGTCGCCCAGTGCAAAAGATAGCAGTCAGGACAACACCAGCCACGCAAACCACAGATCTTCTAACGACTCACTCAAATCGCCCGAAGACTGGAATACCTCAAGAGAGCACAATACCGCACCGGACAACTCCCTGGTCGAGCACATTCTCGACTTTCTCGATAAATATCCGTCCTGTTTCGCAACACCATAGCCACTGACAGGCGTTTCTTCTGATTTGTTGAGGGCCTGCTAAAACGAATCCTTACGCAGGTGAGGGTTCCTGGGCAAAAGTACGTGTGCCTGCTTTAAAGCTGGTTGATATCGATACTCTCAAGCACGCGTTTCGCAGCGCCTTCTCTCGCCACTTTGATCATCGCGCGTCCGATCTGCTCTGTCGTCGTCACGTATTTTGGGAATCGCGCATAAAGCCACGGCAATATCGGAGCCAGCGGGGTATAGAACAGACGATAGCTTTTCGTCCTGGATTTGATTCCATACAGCGGGACGATCGCTCCCGGCCGGAACATATACCCACGCAATGGCACCTGCAGGAGCGCATTCTCAGACCGGCCCTTGACTCGCGCCCACATGGTCCGGCCGCTCTCGGTGGAATCTGTCCCCGCACCAGACACGTAAATAAACGTCATATCGGGATTTAGCTTCGCCAGCAATTGCGCCACTGCCAGAGTAAGGTCGAAGGTGATATGCCGGTACTGCTCTTCCGGCATGCCGAAGGACGAAACGCCGAGGCAGAAAAAACAGGCGTCATACCCCTTCAGCTCCGGCTCCATCCCGGATAGATCGAACAGGTCGCTGCCCTTCAGCTCGCGTAGTTTTGCGTGCACGAGTCCGCTCGCACTTCGCCCGATGGAAAGCGCGATTTCTACTTCCGGATCGAGCAGGCGCTCCCGCAGAACACCCTGCCCCACCATCCCTGAACCGCCAAAAAGAATCACCCGCATGTCTCTCAGTGTATGCGGAGCTTTCTTCTTCCGGCGGCAACTGTCGAACAGAACTACTGCTGGGAAGGATCGGCGTGTCGTACCGCGAAGAACTGCGCCGCCTGATCGCGAAGAAGATCGACCTCTTCATCGCTCACCTGCGAGAAGTCGCGATAAAAAGAGCCGACTGCGGGAAAATGTTCGGACACCCGCAGGCAGACGAACTCGTCCACGAGCACTTCGATTTCGCGCTGCGCATGCGGTGGAGCGACAGGCACGGCCACAACGACTCTCGCCGGGTGCTGCGAACGCACAACCTGGATCGCAGCGAGCATGCTGGCGCCCGTCGCAATCCCGTCATCTACGATGATGACGCAGCGATCAGCCAGGCTCACCCACTGATGGCGTTTCTGGTAAAGCTCTTCGCGGCGATGTAGCTCGCCTTTTTCTTCTGCGATCCTTGAAGCGACCTGCTCTTCCGGAATGCCCAACTGCTGAATCAGGACGCGGTCCAGAATAGTCAGCCCTCCGGCAGCAATCGCGCCCATCGCCAGCTCAGCCTGTCCCGGAACTCCCAGCTTGCGCACCAGCAGAACATCCAGAGGGAGATGAAGCTCGCGAGCGATCTCGAAAGCCACAGGCACGCCGCCGCGCGGCAGCCCCAAGACTATGGCGTCCTTCCGTTCGGCATACTTCGTCAATTTTTGCGCGAGTTGCAGTCCTGCCTCACTCCTGTCTCGAAACATAGATACCTCTACGCTACAAAGATCCCGCCCGGTGTATTCTCCTGCAGGCGATGGAGCCTGTTTGCTAGCACAATTGTGACGCGAATCACGGATAGAATTCTTCCACTCCGTCAAAATGCAAGAAGTACTTGCCAATGGCCGTCGAAATGACTACCTTGGCTGCCGGGGAGGTTTGATTGCCTGGGACCCTTGGAACTTTACGAGAGACTTTCCCTCAGGAACGGCGCGTCGCTCTCGTCCCCCGCCAATGTGAGCCGCTGAAAAAAGCCGGTCTTGAGGTCATCGTTGAACAATCGGCAGGTGTAACAGCCGGCTTTCCCGATGAGATGTACGTTGCGCGCGGCGCCCGTATCGGCAGCCGGGAAGACGTATTCCGCGAAGCCGACATCATTGCGCAGGTCCGCTGCCTGGGCGCAAATCCCGAAGCCGGACGCTCCGATCTTCCACTGCTGCGCCCCGGTCAGATATTGATTGGCTTCGCTGAGCCCCTTACCGCGCTGAAGGAAGACTCCGACCTGGCCGCGGCGGGAGTATCCCTGCTTGCGCTTGAATTGATTCCCCGCATTACCCGCGCCCAAAGCATGGACGCGCTTTCCTCGATGGCGACCATCGCCGGATATCGCGCCGTGCTGATGGGCGCGATTCAACTTCCCAAGATGTTCCCTCTGCTTATGACGGCGGCAGGCACACTTACTCCGGCGAAAGTCTTCGTGCTCGGCGTAGGCGTTGCCGGATTGCAGGCCATCGCCACAGCACGGCGTCTGGGAGCGGTCGTCTGCGCCTATGATGTTCGTCCTGCGGTGAAGGAGCAGGTGGAGAGCGTCGGGGCAAAGTTCGTCATGCTCGATGTGGACGCTAAGTCCTCCGAAGACAAAGGCGGATACGCAAAGACGATGGATGAAGACTTCTACCGCCGCCAGCGCGAGTTGCTCACCGAAGTCTTGCGCGAACAGGATGTGGTGATTACCACCGCAGCCGTACCCGGACGCAAGTCTCCAATCTTGATCACCGCTGAGATGGTTTCAGCCATGCCTTCAGGATCGGTGATCGTAGACATCGCGGCGGAACGTGGCGGGAACTGCGAACTCACCCGGCCCGGAGAAACCGTAGTGCAGGATGAGGTAACCATCCTCGGACCGGTCAATCTTCCATCGATGATTCCGCATCACGCCAGCCAGATGCTCTCGGCAAACATCGCCGCTGTCGCCAGGCTGCTAATGCGCGATGGACACATCACGTTAAATCTCGAAGACGAGATCATTCGCGAATCGCTGGTCACGCATCAGGGGAAGGTCGTGCATCCACGCGTTGCCGAATTGCTGGGCACATCTCAATTGACTGGCGAGGTGAAGCAGTGAGTTCTTACGAAGTCGCTATCTGGGTCTTCATGCTGGCGGCGTTTCTCGGCTTCGAACTGATCCGCCGCGTGTCGCCCCTGCTGCACACGCCGCTCATGTCGCTCACCAACGCGATCTCAGCCATTGCCGTGGTTGGCGCCATCCTCATTACCGGCGCAAAAGAGGCAAGCATGCTGACACGCGCTCTCGGCTTTACCGCTGTTGTACTTTCCACCATCAACGTGGTCAGCGGATACCTCATCACCGACCGCATGCTGAAAATGTTCAAAAAACGGGGTGCTGAAAAGAAATGATGCAGAGCATCTTTCCCGTTCTGTACCTCTTCGCCGCCGCCAGTTTCATTCTCGCCATCAAATGGATGAGTTCGCCGACGACCGCCCGCCGTGGTGTGATCATTGGCGAAATTGGAATGCTGCTTGCCGTGGTGGGAACGCTGCTGCGCGCTGAAGTGGTCAGCTACCAGTGGATCCTCATCGCGTTCTTCATCGGCTCGGCCATCGGCGTACCCATCGCCTACTACATGCCCATGACGGCGGTGCCGCAGCGAACCGCTTTTTCGCACGCCTGCGGCGCGCTGGCCGCTGCGCTGATTGGAGCTGCCGAATACTACCGGCAGATGCCGCACGGCGTCGTGATGATTGCGCTGATCGTCGAAATGCTGCTCGGCTTTCTCACCTTCACCGCCAGCATGATGGCCTTCGGAAAACTGCAGGAAACGTTGCCCCAGCGCCCAATCACGTTTCGCGGCCAGAACGTCGTCAACCTCGGCATTCTCATCCTCGCCATCGCCATCGGCATTGCGCTCATCATTTCGCCGGAACGCACCTGGCTTTTCCCCATCTTCGCGGTGCTGTCGCTCGCCTTTGGCGTCCTGCTCATCATTCCGATTGGCGGGGCTGACATGCCGACAGTCATTGCGTTGCTCAATTCCTATGCGGGACTTTCGGCCAGCGCCATGGGCTTTGCCTTCGACAACAAACTGCTGATCGTTGCCGGAGCGCTCGATGGTTCCTCCGGCTTCATTCTTGCCGTGATCATGTGCCGGGCTATGAACCGGTCCTTCAGCAATGTGATGTTCGGCGCCTTTGGCACCATTCAGACCAGCACCAAGCAAACCACGGAACGCCCGATTCGCTCAGCTACCGCTGAAGAGGCAGCCGAGATTCTCGACTCGGCCCGTAAAGTAGTCATCATTCCCGGCTACGGCATGGCTGTCGCGCAGGCGCAGCACAAGCTGCGCGAACTGCACGACATCCTCACCAAGCGCGGTATCGAGGTAAGTTTCGCCATCCATCCCGTTGCGGGACGCATGCCCGGACACATGAATGTCCTGCTTGCGGAAGCCGATGTTCCGTACGACCGCCTCATCGAGATGGACGATATCAATCCTGAGTTTGCTCGGACAGATGTCGCTCTCATCATTGGCGCAAATGACGTCGTCAATCCCGCGGCGCGCGAGAAGGATAGTCCCATTGCCGGCATGCCGATCCTGAATGCCTTTGAGGCGCAGACGGTCATGGTGATCAAGCGCGGCATGAGTCCAGGCTTCGCGGGAATCGACAACGATCTCTATTACATGGACAAAACGCTCATGCTCTTTGGCGATGCCAAGACTTTCGTCTCCAGCATCGTCAAAGAACTGAACGCGGTAGCTGCGGCATCTTAGCGAATCGTCATTCTGAGCGCAGCGAAAAATCCGGGCAATCCCGGCCTTACAGATACATCGCCGGGACTTTTCCTCCGCCCTTCGTATTCCGTCTCAGCACGCAATGTCAGCCTTCTTCAAAGCGTCTTTCAGCCCCTGCATGCTGATGCGCGTTGAGGCTTCCGGTATGCCCGCGCCGCGCCAATGCGTCTCCAGGCTGACTCCGTAGTGATAGCCGTCGTGCTGCAATGCACGGAACTGCCCGACCCAATCCACCACGCCACCGCCCACGGGAGCCCACTCGTATTTCCCATCCGCCAGACGCTTTACATCCTTGCAATGGCAGTGGCCGATGCGTTCTTTCAGCAGCAGATCGTAACCAGTTGGATAAGGCGTGTTGTCCGGAAACGTGGCAGCATTGCCTGGATCCCAGTTCAGCATGAAATTTTTATTCGGAATCGCCTTGAGTGTTGCAGCCGCTTCTTCGCCGGTCGCCGTGTTGCAGGCCATCTCGTTTTCAAGCAGAAGAATGATGTTATGCTTCGCGCACTTTTCCGCAGCATCGCGCAGCTTGTCGTTCATGGCGGCGCGATACGGTGCTTGATCCTCCAGTCGCCAGAAATCGAAGCAGCGGATGCGGTCAGTGTGAAATATTTTTGTCAGTTCGATGCAGTGATCGAGCAGCGCGTCCTGCTGCTTGAAGTCGAAGTCGGCGTGAAACTGATCCCGCTTCGGGCTGTTCTTCGAAAGCGGAGCACCCGGCCAATCCACCTTGAAGAGCGGGCTGGCGATATCCGTAACGCGGAGCTTGTATTTTTCCAGAATTTTCTGCGCGTCGGAAAGTTCCTTCGCATTGAGCTCGGTAATGTTCTTATCCCACATGCCACGCAGCTCAATCCAGCTCAGGCCAAAGTCCTGCGAAGCAATCTGGCATGCGCGGTCAAAATCCTGAGTCAGCTCGTCATTGATCACCGCAAGACGGAAGGGACAGCTTTTTGTAGAAGCAAGCATAGGCAGTGTGGATGCTGCACCCGCTGCCGCAAGGCCCAGCAGGAAATCACGACGCGATGCGGACATCGATCATGCCTCCCATACGGCGGTTCAGCTCATCTTGACGAGCGCTCATTGAATTTCTCCCATATCTGAATACGTTCCTTCTACGAACAATATATGAAGATGGCCTCGGAAAGCATACCGTCACCCGGGACATCTCCGAGAACCCTGAAGATATTACCCAAAATCGTATCGTGCCTGAGAGTTATAACCGAGCGGCCACCACCGCTCCATTCAGGGTCCATACTGTTTCCGACGGATGTCGCGACAAACCCAGGACAGTCCTTTGCAGCGATCTTTCATTGGGTTGGACGGTATTCGATTCATGTCTCCGACAGCGAGACAGAATTGGAGAGGTTTGCAGACACGAGCCATCTACATTTGATACATCATTCTTGTGGCTACATTCTTCTTTTCGTCGAACTGGCCATAAATGAAACTACCCATGCAAACTCTTTCTAATCCAAGAAGCGTATCGTTTCCACATCAAGTGTGCGTCCGATTTCTGCTTCTCTGTCTTCTGCTGCTTTGGGGGGTTGAGCTCCAACCGGCGAAGGCCGCAGAGTTGCCATGGTCGCAGCGAATGGCTGACTCGACAATCAAGCGCTGGCCCTTGGGAAAGTTTTTCTCCGACGATAAACCGTGGGGATGGAACTACGAACTGGGTGTGCTGCTGCAAGGCATGGATACGGCCTGGTATCACACTGCTGACGGTTCTTACTACACCTATATCAAAGAAGCCGTCGATCCATTCATCAATCCCGATGGCTCCATACCGACCTACAAACCGGAGAATAACGCACTGGATGATCTGGTGCTCGGGCGCGAGTTGCTCTTGCTTTACGAAGTCACGCAAGATGCAAAGTATTACAAAGCAGCTATCCTGCTTCGGCAGCAGCTGAATACACATCCACGCACAACGGACGGAGGTTTCTGGCACAAGCAGCGCTAT
>JAATFH010000035.1 GCA_015655315.1 Terriglobales bacterium | reverse complement strand
ATCCTGAGATTGCTCCACCTCCCGACCCCGCGCATGCCAATGCGTTAGCGGCGCTGGAAGACCATGACATTACGAATCAATTCAGTGCGTTTGGCAGCGTCAAACCTGGCCGCTTCAGGCGCTGGACGCTGATTTTTATTCTCTGGATTATCAACTACACGACAAAACACATCTTCAATCACGGCAGACTGGCTCGTGTGAGCACGATTCATTTTGCCCGGTGGGTCTTCCTTGATGATAAAAAAAGGCTTTTCTTCGCAAGTAACTATGACGGGAGCCTGGACAGCTATATGGACGACTTCATTAATAAGGTCGCCTTCGGCTTAAACGTTGTCTTCAGTAACGGCATTGGTTATCCAACCACGAATTGGCTGGTTTTGGACGGCGCCAAGGACGAGCAGAAGTTTAAGTACTTCATTCGACGTCATGAGTTACCGACTGAGGTTTGGTATAACGGCCATCCGGGTTTGACCGCTCTCAACCTTGAACGGAATTCGCTGATTCGCCGCGGACTTGAAAACCAGGCCATTACTGACTCCCAGCTGCATGATTGGATTCAGCTTCTTTAAGAGAGATTGTCATGACAAAGCCTGCCCCGGTCGATTTTGCGGATATACAAGGTTTGGTACGCTTCGGATACGGAGCGCTCACCGAGGCTTCGTTTCTGCTGCTTCGCATTCGCGATGCCTCTGCCGTCCAACTCTGGCTTGCGTCCGCACCTGTTTCCAATGCCGTCGTAATGGCCCAGGCTCCGGATACGGCACTACAGGTAGCCTTTACATGTGAAGGATTACGGGCCCTGGGACTCAAAGAGGATGTACTTGCTGGATTTTCGGCTGAATTTTATGCGGGGATGTCCGGAGATGAGAGCCGTTCGAGACGGCTAGGCGATGTGGGCGCCAACTCGCCACAGTATTGGGCGTGGGGTGGCCAGAACAAGAATCCTCATCTCGTCGTCATGCTTTATGCGCGCGAGCAATTACTGGAAGGATGGCTGCATGCGATTCGGGGGCCGCATTGGGATGACGCCTTCGACGTGCTTGACTGCCTGCCAACGTCGAATCTATTTGGTCTGGAACATTTCGGATTCGCAGATGGGATTAGTCAACCAACGATAGACTGGAAGCAGCAACGCCAGGTGGAAGCTGATGAGCTAGCTTATGGAAATTTAGTGGCGCTCGGCGAATTTCTTCTGGGATACTCGAACGAATACGGTAAGTATACCGACCGTCCGCGCGTACCAGCCGACAGCGATACAACCTCAGCACGACCGAGTGCTGACGATAAACCAGGCTTTCATGACCTGGGTCTCAATGGAACCTATCTCGTTTTTCGTCAACTAGAGCAGGACGTGCGTGGTTTTTGGCAATTTATGGATCAGCAGGCCAGCTCCGACCCCGATGTCAGGCGGGAATTGGCAGAAGCCTTTGTTGGCCGCAGACAAAATGGACAACCGCTTGTAGAGTTGAGCGAAAAA
The DNA here is from genome assembly GCA_015655315.1 of Terriglobales bacterium. Classification (GTDB taxonomy): domain Bacteria; phylum Acidobacteriota; class Terriglobia; order Terriglobales; family Acidobacteriaceae; genus Alloacidobacterium. The sequence goes on along the minus strand of JAATFH010000035.1, from coordinate 12,977 downwards.
CCAATTGATGGTGTCACTAACGATGCAACTCTAAATCAATTCACATTCGACTCAGACGCCGATGGATCACGCTGTCCGTTGGGTGCTCATATCCGCCGCGCAAACCCGCGAACAACGGATCTTCCCGGCGCTCACGATAACTTCTTCTCGAAGCTTCAGCACACCCTGGGGCTGGGTGAAAATACCTTTGGCGAAGACGTGATTGCATCGACGCGTTTTCACCGCCTGCTGCGCCGCGGACGCGAATATGGTCCGCCTTTGGGAGTGCAGGATGCATTGCAACAAACTCAATCGGGGGACGTCGGCCGGGGAATACATTTCATCAGTCTGGGAGCTAACATCTCGCGTCAGTTTGAATTCGTGCAGAGCGCATGGATGATGAGCAGCAAGTTTGCAGGACTGACAGGCGAAAGCGACCCACTGCTGGGAAACCGTGAGCCTATCCCTGGCTGCCCGGTCACCAGTGCCTTTTCGCTTACAAAAAAAAATGCGGCAAAGCGCCACATTGCGGCGTTGCCACAGTTCATCACAGTTCGCGGAGGAGCTTATTTCTTCCTGCCCGGCATCAGTGCACTACGCTTTCTGGCTGGAGTTAGATAACTCCATTTGCAAGCCTGCCAGACGATTCATCACAACAATAGGCTGCAAGCCGATGAGTGGCGGTTCCCGATAAGGACCGGCACGGCCTCCGGTCGGTAAAAGCTGATCCATTTCCGTGTAGTTTAAGATAAGCCCGTGCGACTCGTAGATATATGCTAATGCTGCGTATAAATCTTTTCAGGATTTGTGAATGATCTCGGTGTCAACGGCAGTCCTCCTAGCATGGATCCCGATAAGCATTTTCTTCTTCTATCGACTGCCAATCCGAATAGCAATCTTATTGGTTTTCGTTGCTGGTTGGGCAGTACTACCGAATGCCAACTATGCCGCGACGACTGTCGCGTTTCCATACTGGTTTCTTGGTCTGGGTATCGCCAGCAACTATTTCTTGACGAAAGCTACCATCACAGGATTCTGCGGGCTTCTTGGCTTATTGCTATTTGATCGTCATGCTGTACGGCGCATTACATTAACATTCTGGGACATTCCCATGGTTATGTGGTGCATCGTCCCGATATTATCCTCAATTGCTAACCGGATCTCTATCTCCGAGTGTATTCACGCAGAAGTCTACCAACTTCTCGCCTGGGGCATTCCCTATTTGCTGGGACGAATCTACTTTTCCGACACCGACTCCCTTCGTCTGGCAGCGCAGGCATTCGTGGTTGCAGGCCTTCTTTATATTCCGATCTGCCTCGTAGAGGTCAGGTTCGGCCCTCAACTTTATGCACATACATACGGATTCCTCCCTTTTCAGTGGATAGGAGCCAAACGGTATGTAGGCTATCGTCCTATTGGCTTTTGGGAGGGAGGAAACCAGCTGGGTATATGGATGGGAACATCCGCAATGATCGCTGTCTGGTTATGGGCCAAACGAATAGGCCGTCATATTCTTGGAATTCCCATAGCCTGGGCAGCACTGTCATTGCTTTTCACGACTATCCTGTGCCAATCCGGAGGCAGCATACTGCTACTGTTGGGATTACTTCCCTTCGTTTTTGTAAGCCATAAACTTTTCCCGAGAATAATGGCAGTTGTCTTGATCCTCGGCATCCTTGGTTTCGCAGGACTTCGACTGGCCAATTTCTTCTCCCTGCGTACGCTCGTACACCAGAATTCAGCGGCTCGCTATACAGCCGGCTTTCTGAAGAAGATCGGGCGTGGATCATTCGGCTGGCGCCTTCGGCAAGATGAAGTAAATGTGGCCGTAGTGCTGCACAAGCCTCTCCTTGGATATGGAGAGTGGGACTGGTGGAGTCGCGGACATTTGCGTCCTTGGGGATTGTGGCTACTCGCCTTTGGCATGTATGGCGTTTTTGGGCTTATTGCCCTGGAGGCATTTCAATTGGCGCCAGTGATTCGAGCCGTATGGTTCCCGATTGCGCGCTCGGATATCGAATATTTAAATCTGCGGCATGCTCTTGCAGCAGCTATCTTGATGACTGCTATCGATAATCTATTGAATAGCTCCATGATCCTTCCATTACTTCTAATCATAGGAGGAATGAGCACCTGGCAATCGGCCGGCAAGAAGGTATCTATCAATATTGAATAATCCTCTTGCGAGCAAGAGAAGACTGATACGGCCTTCGATGGTCACTCATCGCTATTAGTCTATGATCCTGTGCCGCACACTACCACTTTTGCAGTCCTTATAAGGATTTTAAAGTCCAACCAGATACTCCAGTTTTCAACATAGGCCAGATCCAGCCCGACATACCGCTCAAAAGAAGGATCCTGGCGCGCGCGTACTTGCCAAAGCCCTGTCAGCCCAGGCAATACCTCAAGCCGGCGCATATGCTCCAGTTCATATTGTTGAACTTCATTTGCGAGCGGAGGTCTGGGCCCCACGAGGCTCATTTCTCCACGTAGAACATTGAAAATCTGGGGGATTTCATCCAAGCTGTACTTTCTCAACACACGTCCTACTCTTGTGATTCTCGGGTCATTTTTTATCTTGAATAGAATCCCGCTGCGTTCATTCTGTGCTGCGAGTGAGTCCTTCAACTGCTCGGCATTTATCACCATGGTTCTGAATTTAAAGCAGCGAAAGACTCGCCCTTTTTTCCCAATACGTTCCGACACATAGAAGAGAGGTCCCTGCGAATCTAACTTAACGGCAGCAGCGATAGTTAACAGCAGCGGTAACGACAGCAATAACATCACCCCAGACAGCACTACATCTGTAATTCGTTTGATGAAGGATGCGATCGCTCTTTCATTCCGGTGATGGATAGACACCACAGGAAATCCTCCAACATATTGAACGGGCGCTCCGGGCGCAATTCCATCATAGAACTCTGGAACTACCAGAACCTCTATTCCACATTCGCGAGCTATTTTCACAATATTGAGGACTACGGATCCGGAGCAGCACTCGGCAATGATTATTTCATCGACAAAATGCAGTTTCGAGAGGTACCGAATCTGTTCGACCGAACCAATGACATATTCCCGAGGAACCTGAGTGGATGCATGATTTCCTGACACCTCGAGAAAGCCCTTGAATGCGCGTCCTGAATGACGATTCCGCTCTATTTGCCTATACAGAGCCAATGCCATTCCACTCATCCCTACCACGAGCACATTCCTTGAATCGAGACCTCGCGCCTGGCGACGAACCGCAACATATCTCCACCAAACTCGGGAAATACAAAGAAGGCATGTTGTCAGACAAACGAGATAGATAACGACAGCTCGCGAAATAGTGACGTTGTGCATCATATACATCGCCCCGCACAGGAGTGAACCTGCGGTGAGGCATGACTGCACGGTGCGACGCTGCTCATTCAACATGCTGGTCACAAGCGTCGAGCCATATAGACCGTTGTGGTGCGCGACCAACAAAAGCGTCAGCAAGAACCACGCGAGATATCCCAGCTGCCAGTGCAATGGAGCGCTGGACACGACCAAATGTCTCAGTGTTTCACCCGGTTCCAACCAGCTGGCCAAACCAAATCTTAATGAAAGCGCCAGAGCAATGAGGACGCATCCGATATCCGCTACCATCATCAGTGCCGCAGTTACATTTGAATGGGAAGCGGTTCTCCTGCCCGTAACTGGCAAACTGTTGATCTTTGAAGATATGAGAGACTGCTTTGGGAATGTATCAAGGCCTATAGTTGCCATGCGATTCGCTACCCTCCAGAGGCGCGGCGACAGAATATTCAAATGCCGGGAATGCTCATCAGTTCAATGACGGAGGCGGAGATGTGGTCCGCTTCACTACCATCTTTTTGTGAGGAGCTATTAGCTAGACGGGCTGTCAGCTAATGTATGGAAGAAATAGACAAAGATATCTCTTGAGGACTTAGCCAGTGACTGCTATAGGCTTCGCCCATGTGACTCCCAATGAGGTCGCCAGAGAAAATGAGCAGGAGAAAAACGTCCTTCTATTTCTCGATGAAACGATGTGCAGCCTACCGCTTTGCTTCGATGCCAGTAGTAGCATGACGCAAGTAGAACCATATCTCATACGCGGTGAGCAGTTCTATTCCTCTTTGGTAATGACGGCTCTCTTATTTGGTAATCCCTTGTAAATAGTCGACTTTCCAGAAACTGTTGACGTCTCATCTCTCGATGCCGCCGGCACCTAGATGCTTTCCTTATATTCGATGAGACCTTTCCGTCGTCCTCGCTTTTGCGCGAGACTGTTCTGAATCTGGCCAATAAAGATGGGGATCTGCTGAAAATGGGAATGGATACCGTACAGAAGCAGTGCAATCACATTTCTGGACTTCCAGCGTGCGCTCCATGATGAGCGACCAGAAAGTATAAGAACCATTGAGCCCCAGAGGGCCGTTGGCCAGATTGAATGCAGAAACAAAGACGCGCCAAGCGCAACGAGAGGTGAGAGCAGCCAGAATGCACCCCGCTTCAAATTTCCGATGCGCTCCGCCTGCCAAAACTGGCTTTTGGAATCTCTATACCGACGCGACACTTCCGCATACGCATGTCCTGTGCGGATAGAACGCTTCCAGTATTGGCTAAATCGCGTCATGGCCAGATCGTGCCCAGCCATCGGAGCGTCGATATTTAAAATGCGATATCCATTGGCTCTGATTCTGCAGCACAATTCCGGTTCTTCTCCGGCGATAAGAGTAGTGTCATATCCTCCCGAGATCTCGAGCGCCCGGCGGCGCATCAAGACATTTCCTCCGCAAAGATCGACCTCGCCAATTGGAAATATCCAGTCCAGATCCAGAACGCGGTTGTAAGGAGAATTTTGGGGGTAGATCTCGCGCAGTCGTCCCCATACTGCGGCGATCATGGGATCGGCCGCAATCGTATCCAGCGCTATGGCAGGAAATTCCGGGTGGAGGATGGTGTCGCCATCCAGGAAGAGCACAAATTCAGCGGTTGCATTTCTCCAACCAGTTTCCCGGCCAAGTGCGGCCGTCGGCCGATCGGAGCGGAGTGCGATCGTGCGAACACCGAGTGACGCAGCCGCCTCGGGACTACCGTCCGTGGAGCCAGAGTCAACATAAATGGTTTCAACTTCCCCATTCAAATTCTGTATATTCCGAATGGACTCCAGACACCGAACTAGGCGCTGTCCTTCGTTTCTGCCTATCACTACAACGGAAAGCCTTGGATTCATCATTGTTTTTGTGCCATTTGCCCATCGTGCTGGAGAGACATTCTTTCAATGCATGACCCGGCCCGGGGATCGGCCAGCCACTCACTGGAATTTCAGCAACGATCTGATGCTGAGAAATGTTTCGACTAGGAGCTATAGTGGGCTTCGTCTTTCTCTTTTTTGTCGGCGATTCCATATTTCTGCAATTTATAAAGAAACGCTCTGTATTCCAGATTCAGCCTGGCTGCAGCCTGACGACGGTTCCACCGCGTCGCCTCGAGGGCTTCCAATAATAATTTTGACTCTGCCTGGCGGGACTGCTCGGCCAGACGATCAATCGAAGAGTTGTTATCACTGAAAGGAACACGATGAGGGGTAGCGGCCGCGATCGGCTTTTGCGCTGAGTTCCCGATAGCCTGAGTCAATTCATCCATCAACATGGACGCATTCTGATAAACGAGAAAGCGACGCATGATGTTTTCCAATTCACGTACATTGCCGGGCCAGTTATATTCCAGCATGGCCTGACGCAGTTCCTCTGTAATTACAGGCATCACCGCCCCCGGCCGCATATGCCTGCAAAGAAGCACTTCTGCCAGTGGCATGATTTCGCTCTTGCGCTCGCGCAACGGGGGGATAGTGATACTGATAACGTTGAGGCGATAATATAAATCTTCCCGGAAAGTACCTTGCTCAATGGCCCGCCGAAGATCCCGGTGTGTTGCCGCAAGTACACGCACATTGACTTTCACGGTTTTGTTGCTGCCGAGAGGTTGTATCTCGCCATCCTGCAGTACCTGGAGAAGTTTTGCCTGAAGGCGGACATCCATATCGCCTATCTCATCCAGCAGAATCGTCCCTCCCTGGGCTATTTCAAACTTGCCTGGCTTGTCGATGACGGCTCCGGTAAAAGCACCTTTCTCGTAGCCAAATAATTCACTCTCGACCAATTCGGAAGGAAGTGCCGCACAATTCAATTTGAGAAACGGCTTATGGGCTCGAGGGGAATACGCGCACAAACGACGCGCCATCACTTCCTTACCAACACCCGTCTCCCCATGAAGGAGAACAGGCACATCCGCCATTCCGACTCGCGTCAGGAAGGGAGTTGAGAAAAGAGGAGAAATTCCACTGATCGAATCTTCGGTATCCGCAGTCCCCTCTTCCTGTTGCGCCTTTTCTGCCAGGATGCGCGCCGTATTCGCCGCATGTTGTACAGCCTCAATCATGCCGTCCAGCGATGCAGACTTTTGGATCATACGAATATTGCCGTTTCTTACAGGAAGATCGCTTGGCAGACTCTTCGCGTTCTCGGGCAGCAGGAGTATCTGCAAGTGAGGATGAATCGTGGAAAGCGCCGAAAGAACCGTAAAGTCCTGTTCACGGCGCATCGTCACATTGCAGAAAAGCGCTACCAGCGCGATGCAACCTGGATCGCGAAGGTACGTCATCGCATCCGGAATGTTCTTCATGGAAAGAAGACTGTACTGCCCATCAGCAAATGCCTGACTCAGGCAGGCATGCACATCGCGATTCTCACCGACTAATACAATCTCACCCGACATAATCTTCATTTAACCCGCAAACGTTGGAATTGTTGAAAAGAGCGCGTGAATCCTTCAAGTTTTGCGCTCAATCATCTACTCGGCTCAGGCGTCCTTCCCCTTTAAGAGACCGGGCCCATAATACGCAACAACAACTTTTTGGAACAGCTGACAAAAAATTGTGGACGCATCTAATACTGTTACATTCTCGCCACGGCAACAACATTTCTTTTGCGATTGATTACCATTGATTTTTATGCCCTGCCGCTGGATACCGAAGTAAGTTACTCATTTCAGTGGAGCTGCGGCATTTGAAAAAGAGGATCAGCCGCCACAGAAATGGTTCTCCTACGCCTCAGCAAGGCGGCCTAACTTTAGGAACCTTTCCATCTTTTTGCCAATAATGACAAAAACCGGATAGCGGCTGGCAGGTCGGCTGCGGGCCAAGTGCAACAAAATGTTGATGCAGGGTGATTTCAGGACTTTGGCATGCTGCTTGCATTAGTAGATCGCAGCAAGGGGTGCCGTTTTATGATCACGGTTCCCAATGCAAAACAAACATTGGGATACAGAGTGGCTATTCAACGAGATATTTACCCGAATTTGAAGCTGAGAATCTACACCAGCGGTCTACGTCAGAACAGAATGGCGAAGATGCTGGGAATTGACGAGGCGCATCTCAGCAAAATCGTCAACGGCTTCCGCGAACCAAGCGATAATCTCCGGAATCAGATTGCAGACATACTGCATTGCGACCCGGAATGGCTCTTCCATAAGGTCTTCGTGACCGAGGAAAACCCGATCATCGATGGTGAACCAACGCAACCGAACAAATAGATTCGGGCGTTTATCGTCTCTTTTTCTCTACGTTGTGTAAGTTCCGATCAGAATTCCTAACTTGTTGAAATCAGTCATGTGACTGACATGGGCGAAGCCCTGCCACCACATAAGGGCCCGAAGGAATATATGGAAACCTCTTTTCAAGATACTGCCTGGTTCGCTCTCCAAACCCGCTACCGCTACGAAGAACGCATCGCAGCCGAATTGCAAGCCAAGGGATTTGAAAGCTATCTCCCGACCATGCCCGAGGTTCACGCATGGAAAGACCGCAAGAAGGTTCTCAACGTCCCCGCATTCGGGGGCTATCTGTTCGTGCGCTTCGAACCTTCGCTCCGCAACCGCGTACGCGTTCTGGAAACCGCCGGAGCGGTGAAATTGCTGGGCAGTCATGGATTGCCTGAACCGGTTTCATGCAGAGAAATCGAGTTTTTGAGGCTCGCCCTGCAGAGCGGGATGCCCTGCTCCAGGCAGCGTTACGTTGAGGTCGGCACGCCTGTGCGCGTATGTCGAGGACCGCTTTCTGGCCTCGAAGGGAAAGTCTTGCGCATGGGGAACAAGTTGACGGTATTCGTTAACGTGGCGTCGGTATGCCAGTCCATCGCTGTCGAAGTTCCTATCGACGATCTCGACCTCGGCGATCGAGCGAAAGACACCCCGATTCTCCTCAATTAGGAATTAAGGCCTTGGTTGCAGGTTTGCAAAATTAAAGCTCCCCCAGAGAGCGATTTTTATTTCGATGGCAACAACACTCCCATACTCCACAGCTGTCCTGGGTGTTCCATTTCACGGTGTAACGGTCGAGGAAGCAGTTGGCTTCATCGAAGAAAAGATTGATGAAGGCGGCTTCCATCAAGTGGCTACAGCAAACGTCGATTTCCTCATGCATTCGATACGCGACAAGGGACTGCAGGAAATTCTCTGCTCCTGCGATTTAGTCGTGCCGGATGGGATGCCGATCCTATGGGCAGCAAAGGCCCTCGGCGGATCGCTCAAGGAGCGGGTGTGCGGGGTGGACCTGGTTCCAAGATTAGCGGCGCTCTGCGTCCAACGTCATTTCAGCATGTTTCTTCTGGGGGCCAGTGAAGCCGTTTCCGCTCAAGCCGCGGAGAACTTAAAAAAGAGCTTTCCCGGTCTTCGCATCGCCGGACGTTACTCTCCGCCGGCTCGACCTATAGATCAGATGAACCACGAGGAAATTCTGGAGCGGATCGCGGCAGCAAAGCCGGATATTCTGCTGGTGGCCTTCGGTAATCCCAAGCAGGAAAAATGGATTGCCATGCACCGTGAACGGCTCAGTGTGCCGGTATGCATTGGCGTGGGTGGTTCGCTGGATTTCATCGCAGGATCGACAGCGCGTGCTCCACGGTGGATGCAGAAGAGCGGTCTGGAATGGCTCTACCGAATGGCGCGTGAGCCGAAGCGTCTCGCGAGCCGCTATTTACAGGACCTCATCGGGCTTGCGGTACATATGCCCTCACAGTTTTTTACAACTGCTCTTCAACCCAAGCACAAGATCAGGCCCGGCATCTTCGTCGATCATGTGGGGACCGCAGACGTTATCTCGATCTACGGTGACTTTACCGGATCGCTCGTGCAGGAGTTTCAATCGTTCACGAAGTCGTCCGTCGAAAACGGAATGAACGTGGTTCTGAACCTGGCCGAGACCACATACCTGGGAACGGACGCGCTCGGCTCCATGATTCAACTTTCTTCCACCATGCGCCAATCGCACCGTGAGCTATGGCTCGCGCAGATGCGCCCGCACCTGCTGCGCATGCTGCAGAGCGCACACCTCAATATGTACTTCATGATCACATCGACTGTAGACGACGCGATTCTTAGGGCCGATCGGGCAGAGCAGCGTCACTACGCCCGCTCCGCTGCGGCACGCGGAACAGGTCGCCTCACGCCAGCCACGGTTCAAGTAAGGTTTGAACTCCTGCAAGATATTTGCCGGACCATCGCGATCAATCCGTCAGCGACCAATCATTCAGCCCGAAACACTTCGACGGACTATGCATTTCGCACCTAGTCATCCATAGAAATTTCCCACAGTATCCGCACACGATCAACGAGGAATCGGTCTTACATGAGCTTTCTGTTTAACATCGTCGGTTTGTTTCTGGTGGTGGTAACAGCACCACTGGTCGCCGAGTTGTTCCTCGTCACGATCGGAAGCCTGTTGCCACGGCGCAGAACGCTGAACGAAACGGCAAACACCGGTTCACGTCTATCGGTGATCGTTCCGGCGCACAACGAAGAGAGCTCGATTGAGCGTTGTGTCCAGAGCCTGCGCAACTCCGCGCCTCAGGGAACAAGTATCTTCGTCGTCGCTCACAACTGCACTGACGCTACTGCACTGCTGGCTGAGTCCGCAGGCGCCGAGGTGCTTGTCTACAACGATACGGCGGCAAATGGAAAAGGCCACGCGCTTCGCCTGGGCTTTGCGCACGCTATCCATCGCAACGCGGAAGCTGTCCTGGTTGTCGATGCCGACTCTGTGGTCTCCTCGAACCTGATTCCATCCGTTCTACATGCATTTTCAGCTGGCGCAGAAGCCATTCAGTGCCGATATGAGATGCAAAGCGGGTCGGCAAAGTTCAAGTCCGAGATGGTTTCACTCGCTCTGCGAGGATTTAATTTTGTCCGTCCTCTCGGACGCCAGCGACTTGGCCTGTCTGCCGGAATCCTTGGCAATGGCTTCGCGCTCTCTGCTGAAATTCTTCGAGCAGTTCCGTACGAGGCCTTGTCTGTGGTTGAGGACCTGGAATACCACTTGCACCTGGTGCTGGCCGGCAAGCGAGTACTGTTTCTAGACGATGCAGTTGTCTCTTCGGAGCTTCCCGTATCTGAAAAAGGGGAAACAGCCCAGCAATCCCGCTGGCAGGGAGGGCGGTTGCGGGTCGCCCGCACATGGCTGCCTCGTCTTCTTCGGGAACTTCTTCGCGGTCGATTGCATGTCCTTGAACCCCTGCTCGATCTCGCTGGTCTGCCCATCGCATTCGGCATGATGGCGTTGCTTCTGGCTTTATGCCTGCCCGTGTTCTGGATTCGTTTGTGTGCCGCATCAGCGATCTTGGTTGTTTTGATGCATGTACTTAAGGCGATCTACGAGGGTTCAGGTCGTCTCCGGACACTCGGATTACTTCTACTAATTCCCTTTTACTTTCTATGGAAGCTCCAGCTAATACCGAATGTGCTGCGCGCCTCAAGCGCTAGAGCCGTCTGGATCAGAACAGATCGCAAAAAGACGCTAAGGTGTTCACTGTGAACACTCATTTACGGACAGTCAGATTCGATGCAGGCCGGATGTTCCCAGGTCACCCTATGAGGTTTACGCGTATGAAACATTCATTATCTTCTTTCACTGTAGCTGCCGTTGCTATTGCTATGTTGCTCATTCCAGTGTGCGGCGAGGGCCAGCAGCCCAGCGATCCGCAATTGAAGATAAGCCCGCTGAAAGCCATGCAGAACTTTGAGCCTTCGGCCGATGAAGAATATGAGATCGGGCCTGGAGATGAAGTAAGCATCGATATAGCCGGCTATCCTGAGTTGACTGGAAAGCGGACAGTCGGCCCCGATGGGCGAATCACGCTACCGGTCACTGGCTCAATCGAAATCGCCAATGAAACACGCGAGAAGGCGGCGAAGACGATTCAGGCTGCGCTGGCGGCTTACTATACCAATCCTTCTGTAACGATCGGCATCGACAAGTACGGATCGAATCGCGTCCTGATTCTCGGCAATGTCCAGCATCCAGGTGTCCTGTATTACGACACCACTCCGACTCTTCTGGATGCCATCGCCCGCGGCGGACTCATGGCGAATTCGAATACGAGGGACGGTATCCCGGAGCGGTGCATTATTTACCGCGGCAACGATCAGACGCTGACGGTTGAATTGAAGCAGTTGCTGCAGAGCGGAAGTGCGATGGCCGACATCCGGTTACGCAGGAACGACATCATCTTCATCCCTGTGCAGCAGCAAGAGTTTGTCTCCATTCTTGGAGAAGTGCAGCATCCAGGGCCCCAGGCAATTACGCCGGAGCTGAATCTCAGGCTGGCGATCGCTCAGGCGGGTGGTTTCGGAGAAGGTGCGGGTTCGTCCCCTACCATCCAGATTATTCAGGCCTCGACGAACAAAACGATCACTGTTTCTTTTAGAAGCTTGATGCAGCCGGGCGGCGGCGATGAAGTGACCCTCCATTCGGGCGATATGATCTTCATCCAAAAGAGCGGATTTCAGAAGTTTGCCGCTGTAATTTCAAAGCTTAGTCCTCTAACTACCCTCGTAGCTCTCGGAGCACTAGGCGCGCCATAGATGCGCTTTGCTTCCAGTTATGGATTGTAAGTACCAAGGACTCAAGGACCTATCAAAATGTATATGACCCCGGTGAACCCACAAGAAGCACGCAATACCTCGACTGCACCACAGCTGCCCCTTCGCCCCTCATCGCGCGGACCGGCACTGAGGATCAACGTGCTCAGAAGTCTACGGCTACATGCAGCAGCGGCTGTCCTCGTCGCGGTTGTTGTCGCTGGATTAGGTCTAGCCCTGCTCCTGCGGCGCGGTGTCAGATACGTTGCCGAAAGCACCATCTATGTATCGCCTACCTTCCCGAAGACGCTCACGGAAGACAAGGAGCAGGAGTATCCTTATGACTCCTATGTCCAGCAGCAAGTGCATTCCATCACCCGCTACGATGTTCTGGAAGATGCATTCCATCACCTTCCGCAGGGAACATGGAAGGGCGCGGGCGAGAGCGACCGCGCTGCAATCGACCGATTGGGGAATCTTCTCGACATTCAGCGTGTTGGCTCGACCTATCAGGTTTCGATCGCGCTTCACGGCTCCACGCCGGATCATCTCGCAGATATCGTAAACGCTGTCACGCAGTCTTACCTCGCTAAAGCGAAGGATGAGGAGTACTATGGGCGTGACGACCGTCTTGCCACGTTGCGCACTACTCGCGATGGTCTCCGTAAAGATCTCGATGCGCGCATCGAAGAACTAGCCGAAATCACAAAATCGCTCGGAATGGCAAGAGTGGGCACGGAAGAGGCTAGTAATCCCTTCGATGAGCAACTTGCCAAAATGCGTACCGATCTGACCACTGCTCATGAACAACGCATTCAGGCTGAGGCTCAGCTGTCGTCGTTAAGAAACAGCGACCCTGCTGTTCCAAATGCTGCGTTGAACGCTGCAGCCGATGAACTCATTGCCGGCGATCCCGGACTTCTGGCAATGAAGGCGGACTTGGCCAAGAAGCGCACTGCGCTTGTCGAACAACTCTCCACCCTCAAACCCGATCATCCATTGCGCAAACAGACTGAAGACCAGTTGGCTAAAATCAATCAGGCGCTGCAGGACTTACAGACGGATCTACGACGGAAGGCGGCTGCGCGCCTTGAAGT
>JAATFH010000360.1 GCA_015655315.1 Terriglobales bacterium | reverse complement strand
GATTGCGTCGCCGTTGTAGTCGTCCATCTTGGTCAGCAGCGCCGGCAATTCTCCGGCATCGACACGAGCGAAGTTCTCTGATTTGGCCTCAGCCAGAATGTCGCGCGGCTTGAAGTCCGCAGCAGGATTCTGGCTGGCGAGACCGTGCGCAATCGCGTACCGGAAAACCTGCCCGGTCGTTTCATGCACGCGCTTCGCAACGTCTCTTGCGTCGCGCTTTGCGACGGCGAGCATGAGTTCCCGAATGTCCGCTGCTGTCACCGCGTCGATGAATTTGTGACCATACGCGGGAAAAACGTCGGCCTTCATCCGCCGCATCACCGTATTCGCATGACGAGGGGATTTGCCGACCGACCACAGCTCCCACCACTTGCGGGCGACCCGTTCAAAGCTCCGTTCGGCTTCAGCCTGCCGGGCCTGCACCTCTTTCTGTTTTGCTTCGGCTTCGGCCTTACGCTCTGCCATCGGGTCAACGCCCTGTGCCAGTGTTTTGCGCGCTGCGAGGTGACGTTCTCTGGCTTGAGCGAGGCCCAACAAAGGATATTCGCCAAGGGCCATCAGCTTTTCTTTGCCATCGAAGCGATAACGCCAGCGCCAGAGCTTCGAGCCGCCAGGATTGACGAGCAGGAACAGTCCGTCACTGTCGTACATCTTGAATGGTTTGGTAGACCGTTTCACAGTTCTGATTGCGGTATCCGTGAGTGACATCTGAATACTCCTCTAAAGCGGGATATGAATGCCATTGCAGATTCACACTGCCGTACCCCACTTTCAGAGGAATTGTACCCCTGATCTGTACCCCACTTGAGAGGCGGCTTGTACCGCACCTTCGCGTACGTCTCCGCACTATAAATCGCCGTAAATTACTGAAAAATAATAACCTTCCTGCGTTCGGGAAGGTTCTGAGAAGTGCGCTGACGTGCGGTATTGGTTGCCCCCCAGGGATTCGAACCCCGATATGCTGCTCCAGAGGCAGCCGTCCTACCATTGAACGAGGGGGCAATCTGATTGACCCGCATTTTTCTGCTGATCGATGAATGCTTTCTTCATACTAAAAGCTGCTGCAACTTCGGTCAACTCGAACAACATCTTTATCTTCCAGCCAGCGTAGGTTGCGCGTCAATCAAGTACAATCGCATTGTCAGCGTGGAATTTCTTCTCAATCTTGCGTGGATAATACTGTCTGCGGCGCTTCTCCTGCTTTGGCTCAGAAGACGGCGTGGTACTAACGCGCGTGTCCAATGCCCGGATCGCAAGATGCAGTTACTTGCGCTGGCAATGCTCATTGTCATTTTACTTCCTGTCATTTCGATGACTGACGATATCCAGGCCATGTCTGCGGCGGAAATCGAGCATGTTACGCGACGCGTAGATATTCTGCCCGCCGTGGACCATCCTGCAGATCTGATAGCTCCGTCAGGTGAACTTTTCCCGAGCGGATACCTTTGCAATCTACAGACCCTCGCGCGCATCGAGCAGCCTGTTCCCAGCGCGCGGCCAAAGATCGGATCGATTCGTCAGACGGCAAAGCGACCACCTCCATTCGTGGCCTGAATTTTGCCTCTTACCGACACGCTCTCTCTTTGTATCCATTAGGACTCCTTAGTCAGGCCCGGGATGTGTATATATGAAACGACTCTTTTATCGAGGCGCCTTTCTGCCGCTTGCTCTCTTGCTTTCAGGCGCGGCGCTCCATGCGCAAACGGCACCGCCGTTGACACTGCAGCAAGCCCTCGACATCGCGCGCACCAGAAACCCCAATCTGCTATCCGGACAGCAACACGTCATAGCTACGAAGGCTAACGAAATCACCGCGGGTCTGCGGCAGAACCCTAATTTTCTGGTCTCCGGCACGGACGTAACTCTCGCAGCCAGCAATCCCGGTAACCCCTACTCCTATGCTGCAAACGTCAATCGATTGTTTGAGCGGGGAGAAAAGCGCCGTTGGCGTCTCGACATCGCTCACTCGACGACCGATGTCACGCAAAGCCAGTACAAGGATGCCGAGCGTCAGACCGCGTTCGCCGTCAAACAAGCTTTTACGCAATTACTGGCAGCCAAGGCCGCCCTGCATATCGCCGATGACAATCTCCAGAGCTATCGCAAAACTGTCGATCTGAGTAAAGCGCGTCTCGACGCCGGCGACATCAGCGCTACCGACTTTGAGCGCATCGACCTGCAACTGGCTGAATTTGAATCTGACTACGACAATGCCAAGCTGAATCTGGTCCAGTCGAGCGATCAGTTGCAGCTGCTGCTCGGCATCGAGAAGCCGACGGAAGCATTTGACATCACCGGCACCCTTGATCCGCCGACACTCACCGCGCCGCTGGCGCAAATCGAACAACAGGCGTTGCAATCACGCCCCGACTACCTTGCGGCGCAACAGTCTGTTCGCCTCGCGGACTCCAGCATCAAGCTCGCGGACGCGAATGGCACTACCGACCCAACACTCGGCGGGGAATATGATCGATCCGGGACCGACAACAGCGCAGGTTTTCAGATCAGTATTCCCCTGCGCGTCTTCGATCGCAATCAGGGCGAAAAGCAACGCACTCGTTATGAAGCGCAATCCAGTCGCTTCGCCGAGACAGCCGCACACAATCAGGTCGTGAATGACGTGGATCAGGCGTGGGCTGGTTATGAAACGGCTGCTGCGATGGCAAAGCGCTATCACGGCCACTATCTCGAGGAAGCGACACGCGTCCGGGATAACCTGGAGTTCAGCTACAGACGTGGCGGCGCAACCCTGCTCGATTACCTTGATGCCCTACGCGATTACCGCCAGACAAATCTAGACGCGTTAAATGCGAATACCCAGGTCTGGCTCGCCATTCATCAACTCAGCTTCGCCGCTGCAACGGAGATCGTCCCATGAGCAAAAACTACTTAGCTGCGCTTCTCATTCCCTGTGCAATGGCGATCACGGCCTGCAATCACCCGAGCGAAGTGACCACGCCTCCGCCTGCCACCGGCAAAGATGTTGTGGACACGGTGACGGTTCATCCTGCACAGGTCACCGACACGCTCAACCTGCCTGCCCGGCTCATGGCAAACCCTACCGATGTGGTGCACATCTATCCTCCGCTCAGCGGGCGGGTAATAGCGCTCAAAGTTCTTCCCGGCCAGGAGGTCAGCAAGGGTCAGGCCATTGGCACGCTACAGAGCAACGACGCTGCATCGGCACGATCGGACTTCGAAAAGGCAAAGATAGAAGCGGCCCGTGCCGATCTGCAGCTGCAGCGCGCGAAAGAGCTGCTTCAGCATGAAGTCATGGCGCAGAAGGATTATGACGATCTGAAAGCGCTCGACGATGCCGATCACGCAGACCTCGAACGCACGCGACAGACGCTGCATAACCTTGGATTCTCGGAGAACGATACATCTGCCGATCTGCCTATTCGTTCCCCCATCATCGGCATCGTGCTTGATGTGGGTACCGCGCCCGGCGAGTTACAGCGCTCGCTCGATAATGCGAACGCCATCGCCACGATTTCAAATATCGATTCGATCTGGGTCGTCGGCGATCTTTATCCAAATGACGTCGATGCCGTGCGCCGGGGCCAGGCAGTGCAGGTCCGGGTCAACGGCTATCCCAACGAAGTCCGCACCGGCGTGATTGATAACATTGCCGACGCAGTCGACCCCACCACACTTACCCTGAAAGTGCGTGTCGTTCTGACAAATCCGGGGCACAAGTTAAAACCACAGATGTATGCAACCATCTCGGTTGCAAATCTCAAGCGCCAGGCAATTGTTGTTCCTGCCACTGCTGTGATTCGCGACGGGATTAAGAATTATGTCTTCGTTGCCACGCCCGATCACAAGTATGCGCGGCGGGACGTGGAACTGGGCGAAACGCACGAAAAGACCGTGGAAATCACGCATGGGCTGGAAGACGGAGAACAGGTTGTGAGCACGGGCGCAGAACTGCTGCGCCAGGTAGGAGCGCAGTAAATGCAGTCATTCATCCGAATGCTCCTCCGCTACCGCAACATTGTCCTCATCCTCTTTCTGGCCTCGCTCGCCGGCGGCACGCTTGCATTCCTGAAGCTTGACATTGAAGCCTATCCGGATCCGTCTCCGCCGATGGTGGAGTTCATCACGCAGAATACCTCGTGGTCCGCCGAAGAAATGGAACAACAGGTGACCGTTCCACTGGAAGCAGGCCTCAACGGGACGCCGCATCTTGAACAGATCCGCTCCATCAGTATCTTTGGCTTGAGCGACGTAAAGCTGTACTTCACCTTCGATAGCGATTACTTCACTGACCGTCAGGAAGCTCTCAACCGTCTGCAGTCCGTCAACCTGCCGGGTAATCTTCAGCCGCAGCTTTCACCCGAATCTCCTATTGGTGAAATCTACCGTTATCAACTCACCGGCCCAGGATATTCGCTGAATGATCTGAAAGCCACACAGGACTGGCTGCTTGTCCGCGAAATGAAGCAGGTGCCGGGCATCATCGACGTCGCCACACTCGGTGGAACCACGCGTCAATATCAGGCCGAAGTCGATCCCAATAGACTACTGACCTATGGCGTCACCATGACGCAGGTAGTCAATGCGATTCAGAACAGCAACGCGAATGCTGGCGGCAACTATCTCACTCTCGGCAGCCAGAGCGTGAATGTCCGCGGCATCGGCCTTCTGCATTCGCTCTCCGACATGGGCAACATCGTAGTTGCGGAGCGCAACGGCGTGCCTGTGCTGCTGAAAGACGTAGCCGATGTCAAGGAAGGCCACCAACCCCGTCTTGGCAAAGTAGGGCGGGACGAGCAATCCGATATCGTGGAAGGCATCGTACTTCTCCAAAAGAACGAGAAGTCTCTTCCCGCATTGGCTGGTCTACGCGCGAAGATCAAAGAACTGAACGAAGGCAACCTGCTGCCTCCGGGCATGAAGATCAACACGATCTATGACCGCACCAACCTCATCAACACCACGACGCGCACCGTCCGCCATGTCATCATCACCGGCCTTATCCTCGTCACGCTCGTCCTTCTGAGCATGTTGGGCGACCTGCGCATTACGGCAATCGCAGCCATCACGATTCCCTTCGCCGTGCTCTTTTCGTTCGCGATGATGGTTCTCACGGACCACTCCGCAAACCTCATCTCCATCGGTGCCATCGACTTCGGCATCCTCGTCGATGCCTCCATCGTCGTGCTCGAAAGCGTCCACAGAAAAATTTCGCGGCGCGTTCAGGGTGAGGAGGTTTCCGAACTGATCATGGAAGGCGTTGGCGATGCCGCCAAGCCGGTGCTCTTTGCCACGCTGATTATCCTGGTCGCGTTCATCCCTCTTTTCACCATGCAGGGCGTTCCCGGCAAGATATTTGCTCCTATGTCGGTTACCTATGGATTTGCTCTGACCGGAGCACTCATCTTTGCCCTGGTCTTTGCGCCGGTGCTCGGCTCCTTCGCCGTCCCCAAACAGATCAAGCATGAAGCCGAAGAGACATGGCTCAGCGCGTTCTTCCGCCGCCACTACGACAGGGGATTGAAGCGCGCTCTGCAATTCAGAAAAACCGCATGGATTATCGCTCTTGGTGGACTGGTGGCCGCCATGGTTCTCTTCGCCTTCGTCGGAGGAGAATTCATGCCCGCCCTGGAAGAAGGCAATCTCTGGATTCGCGCGACCATGCAGCAGGATATCGCGTTCCCTCAATCCGCAAATATGGCGGATAAGATTCGCGCGACGCTTCGCTCTTATCCGGAGATCACCCAGGTTATTTCGCAGATGGGCCGTCCTGACGATGGCACGGACGTAAGCACGTTCAACAACATCGAGTTCCTCGCCAGCCTGAAACCAGCGGACGAATGGCGCCCTCAATTTCACGGCAATAAAGAAAAGCTGATTGCTACTATCGAAAAGGAATTCGAGCAATATCCTGGTATCGATTTCAACTTCTCGCAAAATATTCAGGACAACGTGGAAGAATCCATGTCCGGCGTGAAGGGTGAGAACTCGCTCAAGCTCTTCGGCAATGACTTCGATGAGTTGACCCGCATCGCCGGTCAGATTCAGGATGTCATGGACAAAGTTCCGGGCATCGCCGATATCGGTGTCTTTAAAGTCACGGGCCAGCCCAGCCTGATGGTTTCCATCGATCGCAGCAAGGCCGCTCGCTATGGCATTCAACCGCAGGATGTGAACGCCGTGGTTCAAGCTGCCGTGGGCGGCGCGCCGGTGACACAAATCATTGACGGCGATCGCCGCTTCGATTTCTCGCTGCGCTATTCGCCAGAGTACCGTGACACTCCGGAAGCCATCGGCAAGATACTTCTGCCTACTCCTGACGGCACCCAGGTACCGCTTGGTACTATCGCCGATGTGGGTCTCAAGAATGGCGCGTTCATGATCTACCACGAGGGCGGACGCCGTTACATCCCCATCAAATTCAGCGTGCGCGGACGCGATCTCGCCAGCGCTATCCAGGATTTGAAGCAGCAGTTATCCGCCAAGGTAGAACTGCCGACCGGCTATAACTACACGTGGGCAGGCGAGTTCGACAGCCTGCAGAAAGAACAGCGACGCCTCGCGTATATCGTCCCGCTGAGCCTCGCGGTCATTCTCGTCCTTCTCTATATTCAGTTCCGAACATGGAAGGATGCATTCATCGTCGTCGGGACGCTGCCCTTTGCAGCCATAGGAGGCATCCTCACGCTCTTTCTGACGCGCACATCGTTCAGTATCTCCGCAGCGGTAGGATTCACCTCGCTTACCGGAGTCGCAACCCTCGGCGCCGTCGTTTTCCTGTCAGGAATTCGCCGCGCGCAACGCGAAGATGGTTTCGAGCACGGCCTTGAGAAAGGCTGTCTCGATGAAATGCGACCAGTCGTGATGGCGTGCATGGCAGCCGGTCTAGGCCTGCTGCCCGCCGCCATCTCCAACGGAATCGGCGCTCAGGCCCAGCAGCCGCTTGCGCGTGTCGTTGTCGGGGGAATGATTACGACTGTCTTTTCCATCCTCTTCGTCATGCCGCTCCTTGTGAGACGTTTCGCATCTCGCAGCGAATTGGAAAACACTGTTAGCGAATAGAGTACGAAGTACTCCCATTCTTCATGGATGGGAGTACTTACTCTTCCCGCAACACTTCAAGAGGCTTCTGTCCAAGAATTCGGAAGCTGGCGATCCATCCCGTCGCCACTGCAAGCACCGCGGTCGCGATGATGGAAACCCCGCTTATGACAAATTCGGGGTGATAGGGAACATCCATTTTGTGCAGTAACACTCGCGATAGAAGATTGGCAAAAACCACGCCGACTGCTCCCGCCAGTAATCCCAGAACGAGAAACTCTATACTGAAAACAGTTGCGATCCGGTTGCGTGTGGCGCCGAGCGTCTTCAGCACAACAACTTCGCGAACTCGCCGGAATCGCGTGCTTGCCACGCTCGAAGCCAGAATGATCGCGCCCGAAAGTATCGAGAAAGCCGCCAAGAATCGAATCACCAGCGTGATCTGATGCACTACGCCCTGTACGGTAGTCAGAATATCGGCAATATTGATGACCGTCACCGTAGGATAGGCAGCAAATAACGTCCGTTCCATGAATGGAATCTGTTTGGGTTGAACGTGCACCGCCGCATACCAGACATTCGGTATACCCTGAAGCGGACCTGATGGCAGAATAAACTCGCTGCGCGCGAATACGTGCTCGCCCTCAGCTTTGTAAATTGCAGCCACATGCGTACGGATCGCGGTGCCTCCCGATTCGAAATCGACGGATGAACCGGGATGCAGATTCAACCTCTTCGCCACGTGGTCCACAACAGCCAATCCGTCGGCATTGCTTTTCTGCCACCACTTCCCTTGCACTAACTTCACGCCTTCAGGAACCGAGTCAGCCCATGTGACGGAAACCGATGACAGCAACCGCTTCGGATAATTTTTTACTTTCAACTGATCGACCGGAACACTGTCGATTGCCGTGATCCGCGCTGAAACAATGGGGATCGATTCAAACTTCCCCTCTACTCCAGGCTGATGCACAAACAGATCTTTGACTCCCTGCACTTCATCCTGGCTGATGTCGATGAGAAAGATATTGGCCGCACTCGTCATCACCTCGTAATTCATCCGGTTGACGATGGCATGCTGCATCAGGAAGACGCTCAATATCAGCATGACTCCTGTTCCCAGCGCGGCCAACACTGCAGCCGATTGGTTTCCAGGCCGATACAGATTCGCTAGTCCATGCCGTAGCGCCGAGTGCAAATGCAAACGCGTCTTATTCAGAAAGGCGCGAAGGGTGCGTAATGTCACTGCCGCCAGTCCGAGAATGACGACAAGTAATCCACACAATGCGGCGGCAAACCACCGTCCTATCGATATAGAATCGGCGAGCGTAGCAGCAATGCCGGCCAGTGCCAGCACAATCACTGCAACAGAAATCCACTGGGCCTTATTCTCGCCCACTCTCTTCCAGAAACTCAGTTTGCCATCCGCATCACTGCCTTCGACTGATTTACGCAACACAATGCTGGGCCGAATCTTGCGAACGTCAAGCAGCGGTGGCAGGCAAAAGAGTACGGTCGTCAGAATTCCGGTCCCAAACGCAACCGATACAGATCGTATTGGCAATCGGAGCGCTGGCTGCAGCGGCAGCAGTTTGCCAAAGAAAAATGGAAGTGCCCACTCCACACCCAGCCCAAGCGCAATCCCCAAAAGTCCGCCGACAGCACCAAGTAACAGTGTCTGTAACAAATAAATCCTCAAAATGTCGGAGGATTTCGCCCCAAGCGATTTCATGATAGCCAGGATGTCAATTCTTTGCTGGAGGTGCGCACGCATCGCCATGCCGACACCGATCGCTCCCAGCACCATGGCAACCAGACAGATCAGGCTCAATAAACCGGTCGCGTGATCGAGGCCGTTTGAAAGCGCAGGGCTCGTCTCTCGGAAATCGGCGATCTGTGCCTCCGGCAGAAGCTTCTCCAACTCGCTGCGTACATCCGCAACCTTGCCACTCTGCGGCCCCAGCTTGAATAGATACCGCTCCGTAGCGCGGCTTCCCTGCTGCAGCAACCCGGTTCGATCCACCGCTGCCCGCGTCATCATCACGCGCGGTCCCAGGCCAACACCCGCTGTCAGGCGATCCGGTTCTTTTTCAATCACCGCGGCAATTTTGAAAAACTCGCCGCCTATTTTCAGGGTGTCGCCAACCTTGGCGCGTAGCCGCACCAGCAGGTTATCATCCACAACTACAGTCGAATCAGTAAGCAGCGAGCGCAAGTCACCCGCGGGATTCAAGACCATGCTTCCATAGAACGGATATTTGGCCGGGTCCACAACCTTGAGCGACACCAGCAACGGGACTGGATCGCCCTGCAGCGATGCCATCGAGACTGTTTCCGTTACGGATGTTCGCTCAACTCCTTTAGAGGTAGCGAGCGCATCCAGTTTCGCGTCTTCCTGCCGCGTCGTAAGCCGAAACATTCGCGCGGAAAGATCAGCCGCCATAATGCTTCGCGCCTGATCGAGCAGTTCCTTCTGGAAGGATTCACTGAAGCCGCGCACTCCGGTCAATGCTGCCACGCCAATTGCAACCGATAAAATTACAAATAGGAATTTGACGCGCGATGCACGTAGCTCACGCCAGGCAATTCTGGCGGCAATATTCCATGCCAGCGCCGGTTTCCGATCAAACTCCATCGTCGACCCGCTTTCCGCTTTCATCCGAGACGATTCTTCCATCGCGCAGGAAAATTCGACGGTCGGCGCGATCCGCAATCTGCTTGTCGTGCGTCACCAATACGAGTGTAGTGTTTGCCCCACGCTGGCGCTCTGTCAGCAGATCAAGCACATGTTGCCCGTTCGTCGTATCCAGATTTCCCGTAGGCTCGTCGGCCAGAACAATCGGCGGGTCCAATACGAATGCTCTTGCCAGGGCCACGCGCTGCTGTTCTCCTCCGGAAAGCTGTACCGGATAGTGCTGCAGCCGATCCGCAAGCCCGACAGCTTCGAGTAGCGCAATGGCGCGCTTCTTCCCGTCGCCGTTCGCATTCAGCTCATACGGAAGCAGAACATTTTCGAGCGCAGTCAGCGTAGGAATCAACTGATACGACTGAAACACAAAGCCAATCTTCTTGCCTCGCACCTGGGCTAGCTTGTCTTCCGATAACTGGCTGATCTCGATATCGTCTACGAGTACCTGGCCTTCGGTCGGCGCATCCAGTCCTGCCAGCAAGCCAAGCAAAGTGCTTTTTCCGCTCCCCGAAGCTCCCATAATTGCCAGGAATTGGCCCTGCGGCACGCTCAAATCAATTCCCTTTAGAATTTCTACTGTCCGGCTTCCATTGCGAATCGACTTCTTCAGTCCTCGCACTTCAATCATTCCTGGCTCCTGTCCCCTGATTACAATACATAGTGTGACGCGCCGACATGTTCTCCTGCTTCTTATTACGCTTTGCCTTACGACAACGTTCCACTCCGACTGCACGGCGCAAGCAAAAACCGGGGAGCGGATTCGTCCTCTCATCGCCTGTTTCGGCGACTCCCTGACTGCCGGCCATGGCGTAACGACAGGCCAGACATATCCAGACTATCTGCAACACGACCTCGACAGTCGCGGATATGCCTACCGTGTCGTCAATAAAGGCATCGACGGCAATACCACAAAAGACGGCGTAGACCGCTTAAAAGATGTCCTGAGTCTTCATCCACAGATAGTTTTGGTCGAGTTCGGTGGCAACGATGGTCTGCGTGGGCTGCCGATTTCGGTGACGCGTCAGAATCTGGACCTGATCGTTTCAACGCTGCTGAAAGCCGGAACCAAAGTCGTACTCGCCGGAATTACCCTGCCGCCAAACTATGGTCCCGACTACATTCAGCAGTTCAACGAAACATACGCGATGCTGGCGCGCAAGTATAAGCTGCCCCTCATCCCGTTCCTGCTGAAGAACGTCTACGGAACCCCAGGCTCCATGCAGGCAGACGGCATTCACGCGACGGAAAAGGGCAACCAGCAGGTAGCCCTCAACGTTTTACAGGCCCTTACGCCTCTGCTTAAGAAATAGCTATCCCAGCACCACTACAGGTTGAAACAGCGTGCCCGCGATGCGCCGTCCAATCGCAATCAAGTTGCGTTGACCCTCAAAAATCTTTACCGTTGGCGCCGAACTGAACTCCGGCAGATTCACCGCCGCGCCATGCCGCACGCGGCCTACGGAGAACGCATCCGCTGTGACCGCCGGTAAATCCGAAAGCAATGCGCGCGGATGCGGCATTCTTTCCTGCAGCATATCGCCGGTACTTGCTTCGATATAGGCCAGAGGAATCGCCTCTGCAATAGTGAATCGGCCCGCAGCAACACGCCTCAAACTAGCCAGATGCGCGCCACAACCAAGAGCCATGCCCAT
>JAATFH010000202.1 GCA_015655315.1 Terriglobales bacterium | reverse complement strand
GGTGATGGGTACTTCGCCGCGAGGATTCTGAATCTGCACCGTCGCATTCGGGGCAATGGCCTCATCCTGCTGCGCCTCGTTATCGTGCTCTTCGCCCATCAGTGTCCAGAAATCGTCGCCATTGTCGGAGAGCTGATCGCTCAGCGGCCCCCAGACGTGCGCCGCGTGCGTGCCCCATCCCCCAAGAAGCAGGAGCAGAACGAGAAACCCGAAGCCGCCCATCGAGCGACGCCCCGCGTAGGGATTGTTCCGATCGATGAAATATTCAGCGAGCAGGATGAGCCCGATGCCGATCAGCAGCATCGGCCACCATTGCGCGTACCAGGCCCAGAAGCGCGGGGCGCTCAGCCGGCCCGTCTCCATAAGCAGGGCAAGAGTACCGATCAGAAGCAGGATGAGCGGTCCGGCGATGGAAGGCCGGTGATAGTAGCGCCAGTAGAAGCGGCGGCTGCGCTCGGCTTCTTTCTGAGCACGCTGCCAGTCTTTCCATTGTTGACGATTGTCGCGCGGACTGTAGGGCGGAGGTGCGGCGGCCATGGCTTACCTTCTCTCCCCGGGGTCATTCGTTGAGGGATTGAGACCGCTGTCCGTGGGAACCAGAGCGGTTGATCCCGAGGGCGGTACGGGAACGCCGCCCGCGGTTTGATAGCCGGGCGCATATCCCTGCGGATACATGGGCGGTGGCTCGGCATTTGCCAGCGCGGCCCTCTGCGCAAGCTTCAAGATGCCCAGCACGATCAGATACAGAGGCCAGCTGCGTCCGAAGCTGAGAATGTGCCACTGATCGAGCAGCGCCGCGACGCCGACAGTAAGAATCAGGACTGGGCCCTGAATTCGCTGCAGAAAGAGATATTGGTTCATTGCCCACCCCCTGCCGGTGGCATTGGGGGAGGAGGCGTTTCGCGCGTTCTGCGCACCAGCTGCCAGACGCCGAAGGCGATGACAATCAGAGGCCAGCCCCGCCCGATCCAATCAAAGCGGAGTAAGCCGAGAGTGCTGAAGAGAAAGAGCATGCCGACAGCAATCAACACAATCGCGCCGATGGGCTCAGGACGCCGCGCCGGAATATCGGGAGGCATGGGTGGCATCGGTGGAATGGGCGGCATCGGAACATAGGGGTCGGCGGATGCATACGGCGGCGGGGGCGGCGCCTGATACTGCCCCTGCGGAGGAGCGCCCGCGGGCGGTACAGCATAGACAGGCGGAACAGCATATGCAGCCGACGCATACGTGCGGTTGGGAATGCCCAGGCGCTGGCCCAGTTCGTTCAGACCGAACGGATCAGGCAGAGGCATGCCTTCGCGGCGTGCTTTTGCCGTCTGGAGCGAATCGAAGACCTGATAGAAAATCCAGGCCGCGATAAAAATTCCAAAGAGCGGATGTTCATTCGTGATGCCGATGAGGATGACAAAAACCAGCACGTGAACCAGGGCTTTGATGAATTGGCCGTTGTACATGGCGCCCACGCCGGGGATGAACCCAAGGAGGAAGGCCAGAGCGGGATTCGGTCCGTCGGATTCAACCGGTGCGGGAGGTACCGGAACCGCACCCGGGGTTGCGCCGGGAACTCCCAGCTTTGCCGCCAGGCAGGGTTCGCAATAGATCACACCGGAGATGGAGCGTACGCATTGTGCACAGAGCGGTTTGCCGCAATTTTGGCAGTATGCCGCAACAGGAAGATCGGGATGATTTGCACAGTTCATGCCAAGCTCCTTTCTGCTTGGTCTGTTTCTTTACTTACAGCGCTTACAGGCACTTCATTTACCTCTACAGTTTCCTTATCGTGCAGTTTCGGCGATGCAACGGCTCCATGGTCGAGACAAGCCAGCTCGGGGTGGCCCCACATCACAATTTTTGGCGAGGTCAGAGTATTGGGCGACTGCAGCTTGCCGCCGGTCTTATGGCCATCGCCCTGCGGATTGCTCTGCTGCTTCTCGTCCTTGCGGGGCTGCGTATTCTGCTCCGACTCGACGTCGCGACGCCACTCACGTATCTTGGAGTCCACCTCGTATACAAACCGGATGTTTTCGTAATAGCTCACCATCTGCTTCTTGGCGCCATAGAACTGGCGCGCGATGGTGGTCTGCAACGCCGACGGCTTCAGATCGGCCATATGCAACGAATCCAGGCGAATCCCGATGAGGTTGAGCGTCAGGGCTATCGAGAAGAAGGCCATCGCCGCCGTCATCAGCATCCGCGCATCGCGGAAGGTGCGGCGCGTCGTCAAGTGAGCCACAGGCTGCGGGATCGGCTGAACGGCGCCTGCCAGGGCCAGCTGCGGCAAGGAAGCGCCGCTGGTCTGGTCTAGAATCCTCGAAACCAGGTCCGCGGGTATCGGCGGCTCCTCGTGCAGAAATGTCATCCACTCCAGCCCCTGCTTCGCCTGCGCCAGCATCTCGGCGCACATGGGGCACTCACTTCCGTGAGCGGTGAAGACGGCTGAATCCTCAGCCTTCAGCGTGCCATCGAGAGCATCCACCAGAAGGGCTTCCCACTCTTCGCACTGCAGCGGACCCTGAGGATGCGTCTGAGGCTGATTCTGTTGAAATGGATTGCGCTCCGACATCTAAACCACCTGCCTTCCATTACGCTGCAGAAGCCTCGCCAGTTCCGCCCGACCGCGGCTGATACGCGACTTCACAGTCCCTTCAGGAATACGTAAAATCTGCGCGATCTCTTTGTAATCCATGTCTTGCAAGTCGCGCAGTATCACTGCTTCGCGCAGTTCAGGCGAGACTTTCGTCAGTGCCTGCTGCACCATTTTTTCTAATTCTTTTTGCGCCGCATGCTCGTGCGGCGTGGGGCGTGGATCAGACAACCGGTCCCCGATTTTCTGTTCATCACTCTCGTCCCATCCTGCGTCCATCGAATCGGTCACGCGCTGCTGTTTGGTGCGGCGGAAGTGATCGACCAGAAGGTTCCGGGTGAGGGTCGTAATCCATGTCTGGAAGCTTCCCTTGGCGAGATCAAATGTTGCCAGGTTGCCGTAGATTTTAAGGAACACTTCCTGCGACAAATCTTCAGCGTCATGCGCTGAGCCGGTGAAGCGATAGCAGAGGCCATAGACGCGGCGGTGATGCGCCTTCACCAACTCGGCCCAGGCGAGCGAATCGCCATCCAGACACCGCCGTACACCTACTTGCCAGTCCGCTTCCAAATATATTTCCCATGGTCTGTCTGACGACCGGCGAACCCCGCATACCACTC
>JAATFH010000309.1 GCA_015655315.1 Terriglobales bacterium | reverse complement strand
GAGATCGAGGTTAAGCTGCTGCGACCCGGACGCCAGTATTCGATTTACGAGAAGCACGACGATACGCAGCTTGGTGGTCAGGACGAAGCCCCTAAACCGTCAGATTCGAGTGCCCAGCCTCACTAATCGCGCAGCTTCGCTGGTCGCCCGGCTCTGCTAGTCGTTGTCGGAGTGCAGAGTCGTGATCTGCACGTGTCCTTCGCATACCGACAGCGGATGGTTCACCGTGAAGCTCTCGGTCGAGCCCGGCGCGGTAACGCTGATCCGCGAGACGACCGGACAATCCTGCCCGGTTGTCCAGCCGACTTGAAACCATGCTTCGCCCTTGGGTGCGATCGTTACCTGTGCATCTGGTTTGGCCGCGGTTGTCTGTACTTGGCCCTGAGACAATCGCGCGCTGAGCGAGGATGTGGTGACGCGATCGATGACGAGATTGGCTACAGGCGTTCCGGTCTTATCAAGCAGAGAGATGGATGGATATCCGCCGAGATAACACGGGGCAAGACCCTCGTTGTCGAAGGCCAGCTTGACCGCGCGATAGTTTTCATTCACCGCGGCCGCAATCTCTGTCACTGCCAGATCTTTGCTTTCGCAGGGATTCGCTGCATTCGATGCGGTTGCGCCAGAACGTTTTACCAGCTGCGGATCCGCCGCCGCCACCATGTAAGGTGCGTTGGGATTTGTTCCACCTCGACCGTGAGGCGCATCTTCATTCAACAGGATGGGTGCTCCCCCTTGCAGCGAGGAAGGACGTGACGAATGGGCACAGCCTTCCGTATACGGCAACGCGACCAACAGGCCGCCGACCAGAGCTATGGAGAGGAAACGGGACAGCGGGGGAGTCATTCTAAGGCCTCGAGTAATCGTTCAGATGAAATCTGCACCAGATAGGTTGCAGGCACCAGAAATAAAGTCGCGCACGTCTTGGTTCTTACAGGTGCGTGCTGACAGGTAAAATCAAGTCTATGGATAGTTTACAGGGCCGTGTAGCGCTTGTCACAGGCGCGGCCAAGCGCATTGGGCGCACTCTGGCATTGGCGCTGGCGAATTCGAGAGCCAATGTCGCGATTACCTATCGCGACTCCGATGTCGACGCTCAGAATACGGTGGCAGAATTGGAAGCTTTCGGCGTGGAAGCGTTGGCAGTTCACTGTGACGTACGCGATCCGCGATGCGTCGAGGATGCCGTCGCGGAGGTCGTGAAGCGTTTTGGACGGCTCGATCTGCTGGTGAACAACGCAGGTGTTTTCGAGACCGCAGTCCTCGAACAGATCACCGTCGCTCAATGGGACGCCATGTTCGAGACGAACACGCGCGGACCGTTTCTGATGGCGAAGGCGGCGCATCCGCATCTCAAGGCAGCGCACGGACGCATCATCAACATTGGCTCCCTGGGCGGACTGCATCCCTGGCCGACACATGCGCATTACTGCACCTCAAAGGCTGCGCTGCATATGCTGACACAGACCATGTCGAAGGCATTTGCTCCGGAGATCAGCGTGAATTGCGTTGCTCCGGGAATGATCGTGAATGGCGAGGTCGCGGAAGATTATGAGCACTTTGCGCAGAAGACTCCCATGAAGCGGAACGGTACGCCGGAGGATGTAGCCGCTGCGGTGATGTTTTTTGCCACCGGGCCGCACTTTATTACCGGGCAGATTTTGAGCGTGGATGGCGGCTTGGGGTTGTGAGTTGTGGGTCCCACCCTTCGCCTTCGACTCAGGATGGGGCATCCTTTTCATGCCACTGCTGGAAGAAAGCAGATCCTGCCCCTTCGTTCCTCAGGGGCAGGATGACAATTCCTGAAGAGCATGCTCAGAATGGTCTTGCGTGATGAACGCGGTCATTCAGTGCGCAGGGCTTTTACCGGGTCGATAGAGGCAGCTCGTTGCGCGGGTAGAATGCTGGCGATGAGGGCGCAGATTCCTAACGCGAGGATGGAGCCTCCCAGCACAATCGGGTCCCAGCTCTTGACCCGGTAGAGCTGTGCTGCGATCAGATGGCCGGTGCCGATGGAAATGGGAATACCAATGGCAAGGCCGAGCAGGATTTGCAGGAATGCTCCGCGCAGGACGAGCTTCACGATATTGGTGCGGTCGGCGCCAAGAGCCATGCGCACGCCGATTTCGCCGGTACGCTTTTCGACGGTGTAGGCGGTAACGCCGTACAGTCCGACGGCGGCAAGAACGAGCGCGAGGATACCAAAGAGCCCGGTCATCTGCGCGACGGCGCGCTGCTGGTCGAGATTGGAGTCGATATGATCCTGCATGGATTCGACATCGAGCAGGGTGATGTTGGGATCGACTTCGCTGAGGACGCGGCGAATCTGCGGTTCGAGTCCTTCCATGCTTCCGTGGATTTTAAGCACGGCGCCCTCGATAAAGTGCGAACCGTCATCGATGCTCTGCATCATGGCGTTGTCGTAGATTACATGTTGCGCAAGCGGGACAAAAATGATGGGGCGCGCAGGTTCGCGATTGGCGAAATCCCAGTTGTACTTTGCGTTGCGCACGATGCCGACGATTTCGAAGGTGGCTCCATATTGGGGCAGATCGAGGCCAAAGTGTGAGCCCAGCGGTTCTTCGCCAGGTTTGAAAAACCTTTTGACGAACGTCTCGTCGACGACGGCGACATTTCGCGTAGAGGCAGTATCCGCCGCGGAGATGGTGCGGCCACGCAGAATGGGCTGGCCCATGATTTCGAGGTAGCCGGGACTGACGCGGTCCCAGGATGAACCGATATTGTCGCTGTTCATATTGGGCATGCCGTGACCTTCACGAACGACTATTTCGCCCCAGTTGTCCTGCTGAGGCGTATAGAGGGCCAGCGCGGACTGCTCGACACCCGGAATGTGAGAAAGACGGTCCTGCAATTCGCGAAGCATAGCGTCGAGTTTCGGCCTTGGATAGGAGCTGTAGGGCGCGGTCAGGCTGATGGTAATGCGGTGATCGGTCTCGTAGCCAAAGTTCTGGTGCTGCATATTCATGAGGCTGCGCGTCAAGAGACCGGCGCCTGCGAGCAGGACAACCGATAGGGTCGCCTGCAGGATTACGAGGATCTTTTGTGAAAGCGACGAGCGATCGTGCGTGCTCCGATTTGCTCCGCGCAGCGCTTCTGCCGGATCGGCATGCGAGGCGAACCACGCTGGAGCGGTTCCGAAGAGCATGCCGGTGACGAGGGATAAAGCGAAGGCGAATCCGAGAATGGGCAGCGACGGAGTTGCGTCGATGGGGACATATTTCGCGCTATGGAAAGTGAGTGCGACCAGCAGTTTCACTCCCAGATACGCGATGATCAGACCAGCCAGGCCGCCGAAGACCGAGAGCACCAAGCTTTCTGTCATGGACTGGCGGATGAGACGCTTTCGTGACGCGCCGAGGGCAAGACGAACGGAGGTCTGTGCGCGGCGCGCGGCTCCACGGGCCAGTAGGAGGTTGGCGATGTTGGCACAGGCAATCAGCAGGACGAGGCAGCAGACGGCAAGCAGAATCCGGAGATTGTCGCCGTAATCGGCTTTCATCAGTCCTACTCCGGCTCCTGCGGGCACGACTTTGATCACCTGCTTAGGGAGTCCTGCTTTAATGCCGGACATCCAGTCGGATGGCATATCGGCGTCGGTGACCAGCCATTGCCGTATGAGCGTCGTCATGCGCGCGGGCACTGCGTCAGTCGTGGCGCCTGGCTTCAGTCTGCCGATGACGCGCAGCCACGCCTGGAAATGATGCAGGAAGGAATTTGCTCCGCTGAAAGTGGGTTCCTGCAGGATGGGGAGCCACAAATCGGGTGGATCGCTGCGCAGGGTTTCTCCGAAGAATCCTGGCGGGGTGATGCCGATGATGGTGAAGGGGTGGCCGTCGAGAATGAAGGATGAGCCGATGACTTTGGGATCGGAGCCGTATTGCTGCTGCCATGCGCGGTAGCTGAGCATGGCGACTGGCGGCGCTGTCTCTTTATCGTCGGCGACCTGGATGGTGCGACCAGCGAAAGAACCGATGCCAAAGGTCGAGAAATAGTTTCCGCTGACAAATTCACCGCGCAGAGGTTTGGATTGGCGGTCGCTCTCGCCGCGACGGGTGGCAATCGACCGTCCTCCGGCCTGAAATGCCGCCAGCTCCTCGAACTCAGGAGTGTTCTTCTTCATCAGTTCGTAGAACGGATAAGAGAACATGCCCCAGTTGTCCTGCGGGCTGCCTTCGACGCAGCAGTCGCCGCCATCGCCGATGCGGTAGAGGCTGGAAGGATCGACGACCGGCAGTGACTTGAGCATGACGGTGTGAATCAGCGAAAAGATCGCGGTCGTAGCTCCGATGCCGAGTGCGAGCGTCAGCATCGCGGTGAGGGTAAAGACCGGGGACAACCGCATCTGACGCAGAGCATAGGCGATGTCTTGTCGCAGAGTTTGCATAGCGAGAGCCTCTCACGCGCCATACGAGCAGACTGGTGGCCATGTTCCCTTAATTTTTAAATTGTTTGGGATGAGCAGCTTAGGGCTGGGGGAAAAACGGCCGTATTGTTCGTTTGCGGACAGGCATGTCCGCAAGTGGACACGCCTGCCGGTTCTCGATTTGCGGTTATTTCGCTGAAAACAGACGGCTGAGAAGATTTTTTCGCGGTGCTTCCGGCTCGTCGTAAAGTCCCAGCATCTCCGGCTGTACGGGAAAATCAGTGCCGTGGAAGGCCGCACCTGGATTGGTGACGCATAGCCGTTCTGCTGTTTCTTTGCCGTATTTGTTCTCGATGACTTCGTAAGCCTCACTCATAATGGGCGGACGCGAGTTGAGGTTATGTGCATCGGTGGCAATGAAGTGCACCCAGTTCTTGTCGAGGAAATTGAAGGCCATGGATTGCGCAGTGCGGCCGAATCGCCCGGTAAGGGACGAAGCCGTGACCTGCACGAAACAACCTTCCCGCAGCCAGTCGATCATGCGTTTGGGGTTTCGCTGGATGGTGATGTTGCGCTCTGGGTGCGTGATGATCGGTTGCATACCGGCGATCTTCATTTCATAGAAGGTGTCGGTGATGTTTTGCGGGATCAGGAGGTCGGCGAATTCGACCAGCAGATACTGTTTTTGATTGAGTGTGTACCTGGTGCGGTTTCGCAGCGCGTCTTCGATGTTGTCGTAGGAAAGATGGAAATCGCAGCCGAGGCCGAGAGTGATTCTGCCGTCAAGCTGTTGTCTCAGTTCCGCAAGACGCTCAGCGTTTACCGCCGGATCGAAGTGGTAGCGATGATTTGCGTGCGGAGTACAGGTGATGTGAGTGATGCCATCATCCGCAGCCATCTTGGCCATGGTCACTGAGGTTTCTAGGTCGGGGGAGCCGTCATCGAGCCCGAAGAGCAGATGGTGATGAATGTCGATCATGTACTGTAGATCCCCTTACGATATTGCTAGCTCGTGGGTCGCGGGGGACCGGCCCTCTTTTTCCTGAAGCACTTCTACTATAGATGCGAATATCTTATATCCGTCTATGGATCCAAGCAGGCTCTCGGAAGAACGATCCGGATGCGGCATCATTCCCAGCACATTGCGGCCTTCGTTCAGGATGCCTGCGATATTTCCCAGCGAGCCGTTCGGATTCGCTTCCGGCGTGATTTCACCTGTTGGCGTGGAGTAACGGAAGACAATACGGTCATCGCGTTCGAGCGTAGCCAGTGTCTCCGCGTCGCAGAAGTAGTTGCCTTCCATGTGGCCGATGGGAATCTTGACAACTTCACCCTTGCGGAATGTCTGGGTAAAGGGCGTATTGGTTGTTTCCGTGCGCAGGTAGACCTGCTTGCAGATGTATTTTAGCCCCGCGTTGCGCATAAGGGCACCGGGCAAAAGGCCGGCTTCGGCGAGGATATGGAAGCCGTTGCAGATGCCGACCACGAGGCCTCCGTCGGCAGCGAATTTCTTCACGGACTGCATGACGGGCGAGAAACGGGCGATGGCGCCGGTGCGGAGGTAGTCGCCGTAGGCGAAGCCGCCGGGCACGAGGATGGCGTCGCAGTTTTCCAGGCTCGGCGAGTCATGCCAGAGGAAAGTCACCGGCTGATGGGCGATCTCGGAGACGACGTTGTAAGTATCGTGATCGCAGTTGGAGCCAGGGAAGACGAGAACGCCAAACTTCATGCTTCTAGGCTAGCAGTTTTGGAGAAATTGCGTCGTATATTTCAGTGTCCATAAGTTACCGTGGCGGTACGCTCACACCGCTGTCGGGTGACCTGCAGGATTGAAGTTTGGATGTCGCGCATGACGGCGTCCATCCATAGCCCTGCATAGGCATTGAAGTGGTGGAGAGGCGTTCTCGGCTGAGCAAATGTGCAGGCGGATGTCACCAAATCATCCTTTGCTAGAAAGGATGAGTCTAAAGCATACTTAGGGACATTCATGGGCGGCTTTGACATCAAGACAACGGGACGCACGGCGGGAACGGCGCTGGTGAACTGGTGGCGCGCTGTTTCGATTGAAGCCCTGTGTGTCGCTGTGATGTGGCTGATCGGATTGTGGCTCCTTCATGTGCCGCTTTTTCCGGTGTGGGCGCTCCTGGGCGGCCTGATGACTTTCATCCCGAATTTTGGCGGCGTGATTGCGCTGATCGGGCCTGTTTTCTGCATTCTGGTTACGGGTAGAGACCTGGAGCGCCTGGCATTTGTGCTGGGGCTGTATGCGGTGATCGTCGTTGTGGATCAATTAGCGCTACAGCCAGCCCTGATGAAGCGGGCGGCGAGGGTGCCGATCTGGGCGTCTATTCTCGCGCCCATTGTGCTCGGCATTCTTATCCCGTTCTGGGGTGTTTTGCTGGCCCCTCCGCTGTTGGCGGTGGTTTATGCCTTTCGCAAGCCAAAGGTGAAAGGACCGATTCCGCCGACAGTGAATTAAGTTTCATCCTGGCGGAGTAGTGGCAACGCCCGTCGGGCTCATTCAAAATGGCTCCGAATATCGTTTGATGAGTAGCGACCAGCGATCGTCACCTGATTGTGGAACCAATTATCTATTTCGTAGGTACGCTCCAGCGAACATGCCACGGAGCTATCCACTCACCTGAACCCAGCGGACTGTGCCCAGCGAAATTGGGCAGAGATTCTGTAGCTTTGGTCGTATTATCTGAAGCCTCGGCTATCCAGTTCGGCTTGTAGGGCAGACGTTCGCCGGATTCTGACCACATGCCGAGGGTCCGCAACTTGATCGCTTTGTGCTGGTCGAGTCTCTTCACTAACCGTTTAGAGTCGCTTCGCGTCGTCATACCCAAATTGTAACCTTTCGGGATGCGCGCGTTGGCACCTGATATTCTGGCTTTTCCTGCCACCACCGTTTTCAGGAATCCAGTCTTTGATCGGAATCGCACTTGGTTGCGCGTTTCTGCTTTAGTGTTTCGGTCAAGGTGGGACGACCGTTGCTGACTTTATTGGGGGATTTATGGAATATAGACAACTTGGCTATTCGGGACTGAAGGTTTCTGCGCTCAGCTTTGGGGCGGGGACCTTTGGCGGCGGCAACGACTTTTTCAAGGCATGGGGCAGCTCAGATGTGGCTGAGGCTACACGGCTTGTCGATGTGTGCCTGGATGCGGGTGTGAACCTCTTTGACGTGGCGAATGTGTATTCAACCGGACTTGCCGAAGAAATTCTGGGCAAGGCGATTGAGGGCAGGCGCGACAAGCTGCTGATCTCAACCAAGGCTACCTTCAAGATGGGGGACGGGCCGAATGATCTCGGGTCGTCGCGATACCACCTGATCCAGCAATGCGACGCCAGCCTGAAGCGGCTGGGGACGGACTACATCGATATTTACCATATGCACGGTTTCGACGCGACTACGCCGATTGAAGAAACACTGGATGCTCTGAATACGCTGGTGCATCAGGGTAAGGTCCGCTACATTGCTTGCTCGAACTTTTCCGGCTGGCACCTGATGAAGTCGCTGGCGATTTCCGAGCGCTATGGCTGGGCGCGCTATGTAGCGCACCAGGTTTATTACTCACTCGTCGGCCGTGAATATGAGTGGGAACTGATGCCGCTCGGGGTGGATCAGAAGGTCGCCGCGCTGGTGTGGAGTCCCTTGGGCTGGGGACGTTTGACCGGGAAGATTCGGCGCGGGCATCCGCTGCCGGAGACGAGCCGCCTGCATAAAACGGCGGAATACGGACCAAAGATCGAGGACGAGTATCTGTACAACGTGGTGGATGCCCTGGATGAGGTTGCCAAGGAAACGGAGAAGAGCGTTCCACAGGTCGCGCTGAACTGGCTGTTGCAGCGGCCTACCGTTGCCAGCATCATCATGGGTGCCCGTAACGAGGAGCAGTTGAAG
>JAATFH010000369.1 GCA_015655315.1 Terriglobales bacterium | reverse complement strand
TTGTGGTTCTGGCGGGTGATTTCAACCTTGCCCGTCTCCGTCTGCTGCACCGGATGATTGCCGCCGTGGTGCCCGTACTTCAGCTTAAACGTCTTGCCGCCGAGCGCGAGTCCGATAAACTGATGACCCAGGCAAATTCCAAAGATCGGCTTCTTTCCGGCCAGCTCGCGGATCGTCTGCTGCGCGTAGGCTAACGGTTCGGGATCGCCGGGGCCGTTCGATAGAAAGACGCCGTCGGGATTCATGGCCAATACGTCTTCTGCCGAGGTCTGCGCCGGAACCACGGTCACGCGGCAGCCTTCCTTCGAGAGCATGCGCAGAATATTCCGCTTGATGCCGTAATCGTAGGCGACCACGTGCAGATCAGGCTTCGGCAACTCCGTGGCCTTTTCTTCCGACTCAAGCGGATCGACTTCCGGCTCCCACTCATAGCGCGTCTTGGTGCTGACGACGCTGGCGAGGTCCGTGCCATCCATCTTTCGTATGGACCGCGCTTTTTCTACAAGCACTTCCGGATCGGTCTCGATCGACGAGATGACGCCGCGCATCACGCCGTTTTTGCGCAGATGGCGGACCAGAGCGCGCGTGTCGATTTCAGAGATGACAGGAACGTTAAAACGCTCCAGATATTCGTCGGCTACCTGCTGCGAGCGCCAGTTGGAACTGATGGGCGAGAATTCGCGTACGACAAGGCCTTCGATATAAGGCTTGTTGGCTTCATTATCAGCGGAATTGGTGCCGTAATTGCCGATCTGAGGATTGGTGAGAACAACAATCTGTCCGGCATAGGAGGGATCGGTGAAAATTTCCTGATAGCCGGTTAACGATGTATTGAAAACGACTTCGCCATAGCACTCGCCTTTGGCACCGTAGCCTTCGCCGCGGAAGATGCGCCCGTCTTCGAGCGCAAGTATTGCCTGCATCGCTTCTCCATGGGGTGGATTCAATAGATTCTATCAGAGATTCGATATCCACTGCATTATCAGCAACTTGATATCCGTAAAACTAAGTTTGCTGAAGATTTGCAGAACACTCAGGCACGCTAGCAATCACCGGGATGGGTGACCTCGAAGAACTTTATCGATTCCATGAGAAGTCTTCCATCCCATTCATTATCAATAGCTTGGCATTTCTGAAATGCCATTTGCTGAAAAATTTGCAGGAAAACAAGGTTCGCCCGAATAATGTCCGCGCCTATGAATCCGATGGAACCGATCTCATCATTCACTATAACAGTCTTCACCCGGCACTCCGGTGGCTGTCCGAAGCGGAATGACCCGCAATGGAAGCGCTGCCAATGCCGCAAGTCTCTCTATATTCGAGAGCGCGGTAAGACCGTGTACGTATCGGCGAGAACGCGCTCCTGGGGGCAGGCCGAGCGTGTCGCCGCGCAGGAACGGGACAAGCGCGATCCGGTAAAGATCGAATTGCGGAAGATTGCTGATCTGCGGAAGCCGCTGCTCACGACCATGAAGGACGCTCTGAAGCTGTGGCTTGACGGAATGAAAGGACCCGCGGCAACATCGCTCGCCGCCTACACCTCGACCACTCGACGAATTGAACGCTGGGCCGAAAGCGTCGGCATCGTTCACGTGAGCGATGCGACGCCGGCACAACTGGACGCCTGGCGCGCGTCCTGGTCGCCCGATGCGGAACTCGAGGACAGTCGTTTGGCTTTGACCACACAGGCCACCCTGGTTATCCGGGTGAAGTCTTTCTTCTACTGGGCTACAGCAATGGAGTACACCATTCGCAATCCGACGTTGCTGCTCAGGCCGATCACTCCAAACGACAGTCAGACATGGCCGCTTACACCTAACCAGTTTGGTCAATTGATTGCCACAACGTACAAGTTCGATGAGCAGGCTCGCTACAAGTCTGGAAAAATCGGCCAATGGCTCCGGGCCATCTTCCTCGTTCAACGATGGACCGGGCTCCGCATCGGGGATGTCCTCTACTGCCCTAAATCGGCGCTCACGGGCAATCGGCTGCGCGCCATGATCCGCAAGAAGATGAACCGGAAGCCCACGGAGTCTATCGTTGAGTTCGTATTGCCGGATCATGTCGTCGACGCCTTGAATGCCCTTCCCCTCCGTCCCGAAGAGCATCCTGATTATTGGTTCTGGTCTCGGCGATGCTCGCCTCTCGTCAATACCAACAAGTGGGTGCGCAAGATTGATCAGCTCAATAACTATCTCGACTTCAAAGACGAAAATGGAGAACCGTTGGAGTTCCGCTCCCACATGCTCCGCGACACGTTTGCCGTAGAGATGCTTTTGGCGGGAATGGAGCTCGCAAAGGTGAGCAAGCTTCTCACCCATGAGTCCGTCGCAACTACGGAACGTTATTACGCGAAATGGACGCGAGCTCGTAAGCAGCAGCTGGAAGATGAGGCGATAACAGCAATGCAGAAGATGGGCGCGACTTTCACAAAGGTTCAGCCCGTCCAAGTGGGGGTTACTTCTGAGTCCTTGTCGATCAATTGATAGGCGTTGAATCGAATTCCTATCGTCAATACCGCATAGATAGACGAGATTGACGTTGCGCCCCCTGCGCACGCCATTGCGGTCCGGATGGTAGCACGAGACACGTTTCACTGCGCTGACGCGGGGGCCGCCTTCGCGAACCTGGTAATGACCCTTGCCCCGGTTCAGATGATGCTTCGAGGGCAAAAGTTCTGCTCGAAGAGGCCGCGCGGAACGCG
This sequence comes from Terriglobales bacterium, assembly GCA_015655315.1. GTDB lineage: Bacteria > Acidobacteriota > Terriglobia > Terriglobales > Acidobacteriaceae > Alloacidobacterium. Next base: position 3,387 of record JAATFH010000369.1, on the reverse strand, counting down.
CATTCTTGACCGACCAGCGGAACTGAAGTACATGCTGTTGTGAACCAGGGCATCGGCTCCAACCGACTTTCTCGCAAAAAGTTGAGGTATCAATGCAAATCTATCAAGGGCGAAGCAATAGCTTCGTGACCGCTAAAGCTCCGCTGGAAAGCAGCGAGGTTCTCGAAAAGCACTATACGGTTCTTGAGCTTTCGCATCTCTGGGGTTTTAGCGACCGGACGATCAGGCGGCTCTTCAACACAGAGCCTGGCGTAATAAGGATTGATCGCCCCGAAACTACGAGGAAGAGACGTTACACCTCGATAAGAATCCCCAAGCGCGTGGCTCAGCGGGTTTATCAACGTCTCCAGACTTAGCGCAAGATTCTGTGCTTTTCCTACTTTGCTATTCCCTGCCGACCCGGATATTCCTCGGCGATGTTTGATTCGCTGGAAGATCTCGAGTTCCGACTCTCGGCTACGGGCTATTTCATCGACCCCGTGACAACCCAGGTGGTCTGCGTCGCGTCCATCGACGAGATCGAACAGGCTTTGGGCAGTGGGCGGGTGACGACTGGCGACTCAAACACTGTCGGAAGAAATTTGACCGCCTTCTAGTCCGCCCCCATCATCAGCCAAATTCCAGTAGCTTCGCTGCCGGAAAAGGCTAGGACTTGCCATGACACTGGTCGAAAGACTCGAACAACAGACCCGAGGCACTGCGCGTGCGGGATGTCGCACCCATCCTCGGAGTCTCAATTCAACAGGTCTACAAAATGGCCGCAAGCGGCCAGATTACGTCCTTCCGGATCGCCAGCTCGGTGCGTTTTGCTCCAGATTCCTTCGCAGCATGGCTTAAAGCCAAGTATCCGAGACAGAAACAATTCACAGAAAGCCGATCTGGACGGCCGACGAGTCGAATTTGACCGAGTTTCGGATCCGTCGCATCATCGCACCGAATTTTCGAGGTGCAGATGATGAAGACCTGGCGGTTTCTGAGTGGCGCAGTGTTGGGGCTTCTCAGTGTTGGTGTGATCTCGACCTGCTTGCGCCCCGGTTCGGGAGAAATCTGGAAACGAACCGAGCTATTTTTGCTTCTCGCGCTGTGGGCGCTTACCCACGGGTCCCACTTTGGGGACATTTATCTACTACGACCTGCGCCAATCCCTGCGCGAGCCCCATGATCGACCTCACCCCAGGCGAGATTCACGACAACGAACTTAGGAGCGACAACAATGTTTGACTCGCTGGAGGATCTCACAACTCGACTCTCCGCCACAGGCTATTTCATCGATCCTGTGATGACCCAGGTGGTGTTTCTTGCGGTGAAACTTCAAATACCGCTGATCTTGGAAGGTCCTCCAGGGTCGGGCAAGACCTTCATGGCCTTAGGCACGGTCCACGTTCTCGCCAATGGTGGGCCAAGCACGACGCTGGTGATGTGTCCTTCGCATATCACCCATAAGTGGGCACGCGAGGCCTTATGCACTATCCCGCGCGCGCGTACCTTCCTGATCGAAGACATGAGGAACGGTGGCGACCCGAAGAAGCCACACGGCATCTGCGAAGTCCGGCTGAGCAAGGGCAAGACGATCTATGAAGGCAAGCACTTCACCCTCGCCGATCTTCGCCACATGGGCCGCAAGGAGTGGCGCAAGCGCTTCCCAGGACCGACGTTCTTCATCACCGGCAAGGATAAGGCGAAGCTCGGCTACTTCTGGAATCACGCCTACCTTCATGCGAAATCCGGGCCGAACATTGGCGGTCTGATCAATCCCGACACCGGCGAGGCCGTGGTCGATTCCGAGAAGGAAAAGCTTACCTCGCTCGATTTCCAGGAAAAGATCAAAGTCGCGGAGCTGGTGCTCTCCTCCAAAGGGGGAAACACGCGCTTCTCCCCGCTCTGGCAGGCGGACCGTACCCGCATTCAGCGGATGGCACCGATCGAGTATATCGGCCGGTACATGGCCGATTGGTTCGACGTCGCCATCGCGGACGAGCTGCACCAACTGGCCGGTGACACCGCACAGGGCAATGCTCTGGGTGTACTCGCCCGCGCCGCCAGGAGATTGATCGGTCTTACCGGGACGCTGATGGGCGGCTATGCCGACGATCTCTTCAACATCTTCTACCGCTCGGAGGCGCGCGCGATGGTGCGCGAAGGGTTCGCCTATGGCGGTCAGGGGCGTCGTGACTTCCAGGAGCAGTACGGCGTTCTCGAAACGATCGAGACGGTACGCGACACCGATAACGCCTGCTCAAAAGCGACGAAAAAGACTATCCGTGTTCTGAAGAAACCGGGCGCTTCGCCGCTGCTCTTCGGCAAGTTCCTGATGAATACCACGGCCTTCCTCGCCCTCGAAGATATCTCGGACAATCTCCCGCGATACGACGAGAGCGTGATCTCGGTTGACATGGACGACCAGCTTCGAGCTGCATACGAGGAGCTTGAAGAGGACATTCGCGATGCGATGAAGTCGCATCGCGGCAACAAGAGCCTGATGAGCATCCTGCTTAACACGCTCCTTCTCTATCCCGACCACCCGTACGACTACGAGGAGATCTGGGCCAAGGTTCTGAACCCGGAGACAAAGGAGTTCGAGAGGTTTCTCGTCGCGGAGCCCGAGAATCTTCCGCGTGATTTCCTCTACGCGAAAGAGCGTGCCCTCATCGCTGACATCCGCGAGGAGCTGCGTCAGGGGAGACGTTGCCAGGTCTACGCCACCTTCACCGGAGAGAAAGACGTCAATCTCCGACTGGAGACCGTGCTTCGTCAGGCCGGCTTCCGCGTCGCCGTACTCCGCTCATCCGTTCCCACCGATAAGCGCGAGGATTGGTATGAGCGGCAGATCAAGGCAGGCGTCGAGGTTGTCATCTGCCATCCGAAGCTGGTGGAGACGGGGCTCGATCTGTTGGCCTTTCCCACTCTTTACTTCTATGAAACCGGTTACTCGCTCCATACGCTGCGTCAGGCAAGTCGCCGTTCGTGGCGTATCGGTCAGCGCTTCCCGGTGCGCGTCAAGTTCATCACCTACAAGGGCACGATGCAGGAGACGTGCCTGCGCTTGATGGGCAAGAAGATGCTGGTGGCGCTGATGATGGAGGGCAAGTTCTCAGGAGAAGGGCTGCAATCACTCGATACCGACGAAGACCTCATGAGTGCCATGGCTCGGGAGCTTGTCGAAAAGGCGGGAGTCGGTCAGTCAGCCGACGCAGTATGGCGAGACCTTGATCGCGAACGCGGACAAACGCAGCATCACGCGGCAACAGAGGAAACCATCGACGACGCGGGCGATGAAACCGTAGTCACCGTGATGGAGCAACCGCCGCTGACTATTCCTTCGCAGATTCCGGTCACGTTCGGGATTCACCTTGTGGAATCAACTTCCGCAGTCAGAAAGCGAAAGAA
>JAATFH010000067.1 GCA_015655315.1 Terriglobales bacterium | reverse complement strand
TGTTTCGGCCAGGAACCGCCCGGTGCGGATTTTCCCAGTGACCGAGGCAGGCCGACCGCATTTGGAGCAGGAGCTTGCCAGCGTCGCGGAGCTGTTTGCCGGATTTACTCGTGTTCTTGCGCTGGCTGGGCAGTCGGAGGATTTCAGGGCTGACTCCAACAGATGTTCTCACGCCGTCGTCGCTACGACGAGCTTTCCGAAACAATCCGCGAACACCTCGACGAAAAGATCGCTGACCTGATGGATCGGGGAATGACTCGGGAGCAAGCTGAGAGCGCCGCACGGCGCGAGTTCGGCAATGTAACACTGATTGAACAACGCAGTCGTGAAGTCTGGCAGTGGTCCGCGCTCGAATCTCTATGGGCACATACGAAATATGCGCTGCGTCGACTGAGGCGCGCACCATTATTCACTGTGATCGCGCTGATCACTCTCGCGGTTGCAGTGGGTGCGAACACCATAATTTTCAGCGTGGTGAACGGTGTGCTGCTCAAGCCTTTGTCCTATCCCAACCCGGATCGGTTGATTGCTGTTGATACTTCGTCGCGACAAATAGGTCTCAAGACATTGGGAATTGCACCGTCGCTCTACTTTGTCTATCGGGAGCAAAATACTACTCTTGAAGACATAGGTGCCTATGACGATGATGAGCTTGATGTGACTGGTGCCAGAGCGCCGGAACACGTTCGCGTTCTTGATGTCACAGATGGAACATTACGAGTATTGGGTGTCCGCCCGATACTAGGGCGCTTATTTACTCGACAAGATGATTCGCCTGGAGCTGCGAAAACTGTCGTACTCACATACTCATACTGGCAAAAACAGTTCGGTGGAGCGTCGTCAGTCATCGGCGGTTCGATTACTGCGGGTGGCGTGCCTAGAGAAATCATTGGGGTTCTTCCCCAAACCTTCCGTTTCCTCGATCAGAAAAACCCATCTCTGATACTTCCGATGCAATGGAATCGTGCCACCACGGCTCTCGGAAGTTTCGAAGGCAACGCTATAGCAAGGCTGAAACCCGGGGTTAGCGTACAACAAGCGACTGCTGATCTGGAGCGTCTGCTTCCGTTAGCAGCACGAACGTTCCCGCTGCCAGCTGGTCTGAGCGCCAGCTTCTTTCAATCGCTACACTACACGCCGAGACTGATTCCCCTAAAAGACGAAGTGGTTGGGAATGTTCAGAATGTTCTTTGGATTCTGCTAGCCTCCACGATCCTGGTGCTTTTGGTAGCGTGCGCAAATGTCGCTAGTCTACTGCTCGTTCGCGTCGAAGGTAGGCATCATGAGTTTGCCATTCGTTATGCCATCGGTGCAGCGAGGAAGGGAATTTCCGCCGATATACTCTTCGAGAGCAGTCTCCTCGGGCTTGCGGGAAGCTTGATTGGGCTGCTGGTCGCATTAGGAGCGATACGCATCATTGCGGGGCTTCGAGTCACAAATATTCCTCGCATCCGCGACATTAACATCACGCCATCCGTGCTGTTATTCACCGTCGGTATTGCGGTGGTCGCAAGCCTTTTGATCGCCTGTATTCCGATTCTCAAGAGCACAAATCCGCACCTCATGAGTGATCTTCAGGAAGGGGGCCGTGGTGTGGGAGCTGGCCGAAAAGGACAGGTCACACGCAAAGCACTTGTCATGCTTCAGGTTGCGCTTTCGGTAGTCTTGCTGATTTGTTCTGGCCTTATGATTCGCACATTTCAAGCGATGATGAATGTGTCGCCTGGATTCACCTCCCCGGAAACTGTTCAAACCTTCGGCTTCTACATTCCTGAAATTCAAATACCCGATAGTTCGCCAGAGCTTGTGCTACACATGGACGAGGCGATCGTGCAGAAGATCGGCTCTATTCCCGGTATCACATCGGTGAGCATTGGCCGTTCGGTGCCGATGGACGACAACAATGCTAATAATCCTGTGTACGTTCAACACCGTACCTACGCAGATAATGAAGTTCCTCCGGCGAGGCGCTTTAACTACGTCGCGCCAGGCTTCTTTTCAACGCTAGGCACACGGCTGCTTGCGGGTCGGGACTTCACATGGACGGACACGTATGAGAAGAGGCCGGTTGTCATCGTCTCAAAGAGCTTTACCAGCGAATACTGGCATCACCCTCAAGACGCGTTGGGCCAAAGAATTCGCGTAGTGAATACCGACCCCTGGCGCGAAATCATAGGCGTATCCGAAGACGTTCATTACGACGGCGTTGAGAAGCCCTCTCCTTCAATGGTGTACTGGCCGCTCATGATGGACGGTTTCGCAGGACGCAAACAACGGTTACAACGCGCCACGGTTTTTGTGGTGCGGAGTCAGCTCGCGGGTACGCAATCTTTGATAAAAACTATTCAGCAACAAGTATGGACGGTGAACCCTAATGTGCCTCTGGCAAATAGCGAAACCCTGGGCGATCTTTACACGAAGTCGATGGCGCGAACGTCGTTTACGCTTGTAATGCTCTGCGTCTCCGGAGCAATTGCGCTTCTTCTTGGGGTCGTAGGGATCTACGGGGTTATGGCCTATTCCGTTTCCCAGCGCACGCGCGAAATTGGGATTCGCATGGCGCTCGGGGCACAGCGTGGTGCTGTGGTGGGCGCATTTATACGACAAGGCATGTTGCTAACCACTTTGGGGATAGGAACCGGCCTGGTGATTGCATTCGCATCGATGCGTTTCATGTCATCGCTCCTCTATGGAGTCAGTGCTGACGACCCGGTTACGTATTTCACAATAACGTGCGCTGTGGTGATTGCTGCTCTGCTTGCGTGCTATTTACCATCACGCAGAGCAGCGGAAGTTGACCCTGTCCTCGCCCTGCGAGGATAACGAGAAGTGGAGTCTCCATGCATTGGCTCATACAACTGTTCACCCGCCGTCGTCACTATGACGAGCTTTCCGAAACGATCCGCGAACATCTCGAAGAAAAGATTGCTGACCTGATCGATCGCGGCATGTCGCAGGAGGAAGCGGAGCGAACCGCTCGACGTGAGTTCGGCAACGTGGCGCGGATCGAAGAGCGCAGCCGCGAGGTATGGCAATGGCCTACGGCTGAATCCCTGTGGGCGGATGTGAAATATGGCGTTCGGCAAATGGGCAAAGCTCCCGGCTTCGCTTTTACGGTTGTACTCACACTTGCCTTGAGTATAGGCGTGGCCACAGCGGTCTTCTGCGTCATTGACGCGGTGATTCTGCGCCCGCTGCCATATGATCATCAGGACCGCATCGTAGCGGTTCAAAGCACGAGCCGCAGCGGCTACCCGCAAGGACCATCTTGGCCCAGCTTTAAGGACGAGAGCGAGCAGGCGAAGAGCTTTGCAGCTCTGGCAGCCTACGCCGATTACATGCCCTACACGGTGAACACGCCGTCCGCTGGCCCGGTACTGCTCGATTCTGTGCGCTCGTCAGCCAACTTCTTTACCATCTTCGGTGTGCATCCTCTGCTCGGCCGAACGTACCTGCCTTACGAAGACCAGGAAGGCAAAAATAACATCGCCGTACTTGGCTACGACACCTGGCAGACATATTTCGGAGGGGACCAGAGCATCCTCAATCGCACTGTCAATCTTGATGGTCATCCATTCACCGTTATCGGTGTCATGCCGCCTGGCTTCCGCTTCCCGCTGAATATGCGCAATACGATCTACGTGCCGTTGCACCTAGACCAACGCTACATGAAAGAGCGCGATGCGCACTGGCTTGGGTCGGTTGCGCGAATGAAAGACGGCATCAGCATTGAACAGGCACAAGCCGACCTCTCGCATGTCTTCAGCAATCTCGGTAAGGCCAATCCAGATGATGCAGATCGTACCGTTCAACTGATACCGCTCGCTGAGAGCGTGAATACCAAACCTGAAAAACCTTTATGGACGCTCTTAACAGCGGTCCTATCTGTTCTGGCCATAGGTTGCGTGAACGTGGCTGGGTTGCTGCTGGTTCGCGGTGTCAAGCGCGAGCGTGAGATGGCCATGCGTTCCGCTATTGGCGCAGGTCGCATGAGAATTGTGCGTCAGGTACTCACTGAAAGCATGCTGTTGGCTGTAACAGCAGCGGTCGGCGGCGTATTGTTGGCCGCGGCAATGCTCAAAGGGATGCGCGTATTTCTTATTCACGCTCTGGCGCGCGGGGCAGACATTCATCTGAACTGGACAGTGCTCGGCGCTGCCGTTGCCGCTTCTGTTCTGACCAGCCTTGTAGCTTCGCTGTATCCCGCGCTGCGCATGGCCCGCACTGACCCAAATCGCGTTCTGAAAGCTGGTGGAAGTGCTGGTTACGAACGCGGTCAGCACAGACTGCGTTCAGGTTTTATCGTCGTGCAAGTTGCGCTCACGCTGGTTCTAGTGGTCGTCTCCGGCATATTGATTCGCACAGTTGGCCGTTATCGTCACGAAGACCTGGGTTTTAATCCCGCGCAAATTCTAAGCGCAGAAATCAATCTGTCACCGGCGCAGTACACCAGCCGCGATCCGGTTGCGAACTTCTACCAACCGCTTTTCGACCACATAATGCAGATTCACGGAGTGCGCGCCGTGGGCGTTATCTCCGATAACCTGCCGACTGAAGGTAAGGCTTCGCAGACCAATGAGCATATCGCCGGTCAGCCTCCTTATCCCAAGAATCAGCCAGAACTCGCCCAGGTCCGTTTCGTCAGTGCAGGCTATTTCAATGTTTTTGGCATTCCGCTGATTCACGGACGCGCTCTTTCGCCCAGTCTCGATGGCCCCGACGATGCAAATAATGTAGTCGTTAATGAGGCATTTGTCAGAAAGTTTATTCCCTCGAATCTCGATCCCACCATGCAGCGCATGGACGACGCGGCGAAAGAAAAAGACTGGACGCACATCGTAGGCGTTGTGGGAAATGTGCGACAGGATATTTATTTGGATATTCTGGCGGAAGAGGACTTCCTGATAGACTCATTTCCGCTCGCTGACCGCCCAAGTCACCTCAGCAGCATGAAACTAGCGATCCGTACTGACGGAGACCCCGCGCGTATAATCCCGGAGTTGCGAAATGCTATCCATGCAGTCGATCCAACAGTACCTTTCAAAACGCCGGAAACCATGACTGAAGTCATTTCGCGGACGCTGGTCTTCCAGCGCATGGAGAGCTGGATTTTCGCCATCTTTGCCGCGCTGGCCCTGGCGCTTGCGTTGGTCGGTATATACGGCCTTGTCAGCCACGAGGCGGAACTTGGCACCCGCGGTATTGGTATTCGCATGGCCCTGGGATCGACGCGCGAACGAGTGCTGATGTTGGTCCTCACGCGTGTAGCTGTCTTGCTCACCACCGGAATCATTGCCGGCCTTGCTCTCACCTATGGGGCAAAGAAACTGATTGCCTCGGTGGTTGTTATCCAGTTTACGCATCAGGCAGGGATGCTTGCTTTGCTCATTCTGGCATTGGCGTTCGCAGGAATCCTGGCCACTATCCTACCTGCGTTCCGCGCTGCCAAAACGGACCCCATACAAGCTCTGCGATCCGAATAGGCGCCTACATGATCTGGCTGAAGCAGCTATTCACGCGCCGCCGTCGCTACGACGAGCTTTCCGAGACGATCCGCGAACACCTCGACGAAAAGATTGCTGACCTGATGGACCGGGGAATGACTCGGGAGCAAGCTGAGAGAGCCGCCCGGCGCGAATTCGGCAATGTAACACCCTGAATCGATTGTCACCTGGATCTTCTGACCGGTCGGATTCAGATCAGTCTTTATATTCCCATTGGTTGCGGTGGTTGTTCCGCAATAGCCCGTCGCGCCGACATTAACTGTAACTCCGTTATCGACATTTTCTTTCCCATACGAATCGATTGCGCGCTGAGCATCTGTGTACTGCGTTGGGTCCGCTCCGTACCTAGCCTTCGATGCGTTTGCTGCGTCTTGAGCGTAGTTGAGATATCCTTGGAATTGGTCGCACTGCCCAGCCGTCATCGAGCCCGCACACATAATTTCCTCACGGATCAACCGTGACAAGGGGATTGTTGCGACCGTACGTATAGAGATTCCAACTATGCGGATCTGCGGGGTGTTGATCGGAACCGCTATCCGGACTTAAGAATCTTCCCATACTTGAACCGTAGTAGCGGGCTCCAAAGTAGTCGTTGCCAGATTCGGAGTCACGTTGTTTGCCGGTGAACAGGTACGCGAAATGCACAAAACGATGAGTGCAGTCGTAATTGAAGCCAAGCTTAATCATAACGGCATGAGGCGAGCGCCTAACCTGCGGCAGAAAGAATGGCCAAGATGCCAGATAAAGGCAGAACTATTGATAAGAGCCACCATTTTGATCCGCACACAGCAGCCACAATCGTCAAGCCCATAGCCAAGAGGGCGATCAGTGGAATGCCGACGAAAACCAGATAAACATTGTGCGGTGTGGGTACGTATCGCATACAAATCCAGAATGTGCACATGATCGCGACACTTGCAACACCGCACAGATTTGCAACAGATTTTAGGATCATGGGCATAGACTCGCGTGGTCTGAAAAGCAGTGGAATCCAATAGCTATTGGATTCTTGAGATTGTGTTCTCCAGTGTGGAAGTCTCCGCCCGCCATCGGCGGAGACGTGGCGCAAGATTAATCTGATCGACGTTGACGTGAGTCGAGTTCGAACCCGTCCGGAAGGAACCAGGGCTCCGGTATTCGTTTTGACCTACGTTCTCCCCGAGTAAAGGGCTATAGAACCCTGCTCTGCGGAGTGCTTGTCCAGTTTGTTCAGGAATTCCAGCAAGAATGAATGTGCCTGCTTCCGTTTGATTTGCTTCCATCGTGCTGTTCGTCAGCATAAAGCTGAAGCCCGACAGAGCACGTCCATTGGCGAAGCCTGCGTCTTGGAACGTCGTCTGCGGAGTTCCATTGATTCATTGCATCCCGGACGGCACTGACAAATCGACGTGTTGTTGCTTCGCCCGGCGTGAGAAAGTCAGATTTCAGAAAATCCCTGGTCCAGTAGTCAGATATATAACTCTCCGCGCTACTGATCTGCTTATCTACGGCCTTACCCTTCCAGAAATCATTGTCGGATGAGAAGTGGTAAAGCAGGATGCGGTGAACCTGTTCTCCCGTGTAACGGGTATCCGACTTAGAGCTTGCGATGGGCGCGGCGTAATCGAGGGGGTTGAACGGAGAATGCGAAGCATTCGGAGTGGTTTGTTGTTGCTCTTGCTTTTGTTCTTGTTTTTGCTCTTTAGGTTCTAAAACAGACACACGAACAGAGGCGCGAGTATCGCGCTTTCGTATTGTGTTATTTCTTCTCATCTGTGTTATCTCATCTGTGACAGA
>JAATFH010000196.1 GCA_015655315.1 Terriglobales bacterium | reverse complement strand
GCGCGTTTGGCCAACGCCGCCTTGCCGCACGGCCTCTCAATCGCACCGAATGGGGGCTGGACGCGAGACAACGTGGAAACCTGCTCCACGACATTCTGAAAGAAGTCTGGTCACCGGATACACCAGAGCCGTTTTGCATGGTATCCCTTGACGATCTTAGAAACGTGGCATCGGCAAATCGTCTTGATGAAGCCTTGAACTATCACATTGGTAATGCTTTCAAGAGTCTTGTTCGTGAACATACAGAGGACGCATGGATGCAGGCGTATCTGGAATCCGAGCAACAGCGTCTGCTCGTTCGACTGCGCGAATGGATGCTCTATGAAGCAAAACGTCATCCATTCACGGTTGAGAAACGGGAAGAACGATTGAAAGATGTAAACATCGGCGAGCTGAAACTGAACCTGCGTGCCGATCGCATCGACGAACTATCCGATGGCTCGCATCTACTCATCGATTACAAAACGGGTGAAGTGTCCGCATCGGCATGGAAGGGAGAGCGGCCCGACGAACCGCAACTCCCTCTCTACGCGGTGTACGGCAATGTGGAGCACGTCAGCGGCCTGCTATTCGCACAAATTCGAGCCGGTAAAACCGGCTTTGTTGGACGCGTGGCAAATGCGAATCAACTTTTGCTGTCAGACCTGCCAGCGACGAGTGCTTTAGTCAATCAACCCTATGACGAAAATATGCGCGACGCGTGGCAGCGGGCTCTGTTGCAACTTGCAGAAGAATTTCTGCATGGTGAGGCATCGGTAGATCCAATGCACGGCGCAGATACCTGTAAATATTGCCCCCTGCCGGGACTCTGCCGCGTTGCAGAAGCTGGCTTAGTGAATGAGCCGGATGATGTCGAGGTTCAGGATGCCTGATCTTCGCATCACGCCGTCAGACCAGCACGCGCGCGACCAAGCGCTCGATACGCGATCTTCCTATATCGTCCAGGCCCCCGCAGGCTCCGGCAAAACGGAGCTGCTGACGCACCGCTATCTCAAGCTGCTTGCGCATGTAGACGAGCCGGAAGAGATACTTGCCATCACCTTCACCCGCGCAGCCACTGCGGAGATGCGCTCACGCGTTCTGAAAAAGCTGGAGGAGGCGCGCAGCAACCCAGTCCCGCGAGCCGCTGACGATGCCATGCTCATCTCCGCTCGCGCCGCGCTCGCACATGCGGAGGACCGCGGCTGGAAGCTGCTGGAGCAACCGCACCGATTGGATATTCAGACCATCGACTCCCTATGCATGCGCGTGGCTCATGAGCAGCCGCTGCTGGCGCGCATGGGCGGTCAGTTGCAGCCACGGGAAAACGCCTTTCCTTTATATGAGGAAGCAGCGCGGCGAACGCTTGCCAACCTGGGCAAGCGCAATCAAGAGATACACGCCTCACTCATGCACCTCCTGCAATTGCGCGATAACAACCTTCCCGACGTGCAACGTCTTATCGCTGACATGCTCGCGCATCGAGACCAGTGGGTGCACGCATTTCCGTTAACGGGTACATTGACCGAGGACAAGTGGGATGAAATACGCCTGCTCCTGGAAATGCCGTTCCGTCAGGCGATCTGCCGGGTTCTGAAAAAGGCTCATGCCGCGCTCACCGTGGAGCCTGTTGTTTCAGACGAATTGATAGAGCTGGCAAATTACGCATGTCGCAATCCGTCGGATATCGATCTTCGCGCCATCTCGCACATACGCGTTCTGCCCGAGCCCAACGAGAAATTCCTTGATCAATGGATCTGTTTCTGTAGCCTTCTCCTTACCAAAAGCAATGATGCGTGGCGCAAACAGGTCACGGTCAGGGAAGGATTTCCCCCAGCAGCCAGCCGCAGGAAAGATTCTCCGGAGCAGCGCTACAAAGACCGGATGATGTCACTGATTGACCGGCTCTCGCAATCGGACGGCTTGCTTGCGTCTCTGCGCGATATCCGAAGCCTGCCGCCGGCTCGCTTCGATGACGATCAATGGCAAATCCTGCGCGATCTCTTTATCGTTCTCCGCTACTCCGTTGCCGAGCTGCGCGTTCTCTTTGCGGAAGAGGATGCGGTCGACTTCGTTGAACTTGGACTCTCCGCGCTGCATGTGCTTGAGCAGGAGCATCCCAGCGAACGCGCCCTCGGCATCAGTGAGCGCGTCCGGCATCTGTTGATCGACGAATTTCAAGACACATCACGCCGCCAGCACTTGCTGGTTCGCATGCTGCTTCGCGCCTGGAATCCGGGGGACGGACGCAGCTGTTTCTTTGTCGGCGATCCGATGCAATCGATCTACATGTTTCGGCAAGCGGAAGTCGAGCTCTTTGAGCAGGTGCAAATGCATGGCATCGCATCCGCAGGCCAGCAGTATCCATGCACCTCGCTGCAACTATCGGCCAACTTCCGCTCGCACGCCGGTTTGACCAAACCGCTCAATGCGTATTTCGACACAATCTTCGCCAGCAATCGCGCAGCAGGCGCCGCGACGGTATCTTTCTCTCCATCTGAAGCTATAAGCACCGCGCTTCCCGGCAAGTCAGTGCATCCTCATCCTCAGTTCATCCCAAGGCAGGATGAGGATGCGCTTCGTGACGCCCGTGAACACGAGGCAGAAGAAGTGCTTCGCATCATTCAGGAACATCTGCCGCGTATCCGGCAGGCTGCCGCTCAAGCTGAAGATCCGGATAAGTCTTATACAGTTGCTGTACTGGCACGGGCGCGGCAGCACCTTGCCCTGATTGCGCAGAAACTGCGCGAGAACGATATTCCATTTCGCTCGGTCGAGTTAGAGACGCTCTCAGAACGGCAGGAAATTCTCGACCTCCTTTCGCTTCTTCGCGCACTGTTGCATCCGATGGATCGTGTCGCGTGGCTCTCGGTACTGCGTGCGCCCTGGTGCGGTCTCACGGTGGAAGACCTGCATCTCCTCTGCGGCAGTGACGACAAGCAGTTCGCCCGCACTCCCGTAATACAACTCGTCGAAGAGCGTATGTCGCTCCTGAGCGAAGACGGGCAGCAACGGCTGCGCCGCACTTACGCGGTATTGACGCGATCCCTTGAAGTCCGCTATCAGCAGGCGCAATCTCCATCTCTCTCGGCTTGGATCGAACGTACCTGGCACAGCCTTGGAGGTCCGCTTTGCCTCGACGCTCAGCAGCAGGAAAATGTGCGCGTCTTCTTCAGCATGCTCGACAGTGTCGCGCCCGACGGCATCGCTTGCCTCAGTGACGAATTCGATCATCAGCTCAGTCGCCTCTTTGCGCAGCCCGACCCGCGTGCCAGCGAGCGCTTCGGAGTGCTACTGATGACAATCCATAAAGCCAAGGGCCGCGGAGTGGACGGAGGTCTGGGGCCGGGTCGGGACCGCGGCACAGGACGCGACCGGCAACAACTGATCTGCATGCTGGAGCGCGTGCGCAGCGACGATCCCGACCAGGACGAGCTGCTGGTTGCGCCTATCGGAAGCAAGGGCGAAGAAACACATCCGCTCTATCAATGGGTGCGTAAGCAGCGCCAGGCGCGCGAGGACGAAGAGCGTAAGCGCGTCTTCTATGTTGCCTGCACGCGGGCGCGGCGCGAGTTGCATCTTTTCGGCACTGCATTCTTCAACGGCCGAGGATCGCTTGAGCCCGGCGCTTCCGATAGTCTGCTGGCTACCGCGTGGCCAGCGCTGGAGACTGAATTTCTTTCCGCGTTTCAGGCGCAGTCAAAGCAGTTCGTCATTCCCTTTCCGTCAGCTCCGCAGCCCGGGGTTGTCGATATTGCCGCCGTTGCCGCTCCTGCACATCCTCCGCTCGTGCTGCGGCGACTGCCCTCGGATATCGAGGTTCGGCCAACGGAGGAAAATGTAACCGTTGCAGGTACAGTCTTCGATATCGCCGATGAACGCGGGCTTTTCGATCGCCCTGAAGGCTCACGTCAGCAGCGCATTATCGGCAGCATCATTCATGCGCTGCTGGAGCGGCTGAGCAGGCTTTTAGCGGAAAATCCCGATCTTTACCCTGCAGAAATCCGGACGTTGCTCCGCCCGCAGACCGAGGCCATGCTACGCGCGGCAGCCTTTTCACCGGAGCAATCCGCAGCGTCAGCGAAAGAGATTCTTACCGCTGCTGAAACCGCGGCAAAGGATTCGATGGGCCGCTGGCTTCTTGGCCCACATGCTGAAGCGCAATCGGAGGCGTCGTGGACGGGCTGGCTGGACGGAAGGCTGCGGACACTTCGGGCTGACCGTATCTTTCGCGGAGGCGCAGAGCCTCTTGATGAGGGCTCGGAATATTTCTGGGTGGTGGATTACAAGACCAGCCAATATTCCGGTCTCGACATCCATGGGTTTCTTGCCCAGCAACGCAGCGTCTACGAACCGCAACTCGCCTCATACGGAAGAGCCCTGCGAAAGATCTATGGAGATAGCCTGCCGCTGCGATTTGGACTTTATTTCCCCCGGATCGAGCGGTTGGAGTATTGGCCAGGATGAGCCTCTTCTCCTACTGGGTGTATCCGTGTGAAAGCTCTAGAGATTTCTTTCAACCGAAGCATCGTCTGGATTCTTCGCTGCGCTCAGAATGACTCCGCTTGGATCGAGTGGCTCACTTAAACGGATGGCCGTGGAAGAGATAGAAGAGCTCGATGACCAGGATAATGACGACCGTGAGTTCGAGAAAAAAAGCGCGGCTCTGATTGAACTGGTCGACCATGAAGTGATAAAGCTCACGAGCGGTCTGGACTTTGTTGGTCACGAGATTTTTGTAGTCGGGCACGCCTACCTTCGACGCGGCCAGCTTGTACAAGCGCGCCGAAAACATATCGCTCAAGAATTTGATGGCATTGTCAGCATGCTCCGTCAGTTCGGTGACTTCGAGCAGAACCGTATTCAGTTTGGTTGCCGAACGCGCAAGACGCCAGCGGGCAAAGAGGCCAGTTCCCTTCTCCAGCGAGTTATAGACTCCATCCAGTTCCTTCGTGAGTAGGTCGTCGTAGTGGCGGAATTCCAGAAGCTGCGAGTTGGCATATTCGAGCAGCTGAATTGCGGTTTCGGCGCCGACTTGCGTGTCGTAGAGAAACGCTGCATTCCAACCAATGACAGCCAGATCCTTAACTGCATAGGAAATACCGGACTGCAGGACTTCCTGTCGCTCGCTTTCTGAAAGCTCTGTCACGTCGCCGCGCACAATCTGGGATATCTCTTTTCCGTGATGCAGTACCAGTTCGGGCGCGCTCGGTGATCCGTACAATTCGCGCACGTGGAAGATGAAGTAGTCCTCGTTAAGCCATTCCTGATAGGGCTTGATGAGCGCCGCTGAGGCTTGCTCCAGTCGCTTCCTGGCGATCTGCTGGGCGTGCGCGGAGAAATCAACGTCCCACACCCAGCGGCTGGAGAGCTGGATCAGTTTTTGCCAATCGCCGACAAACGGAAGCTCGAAGATCACGCTCACGACTCCGTAGTCGTAATACTTCATTTGCCCCTGAAGACGTTCCCCGGTTTCGAGCACAAGCGTTTCAGAGGTCTCGACGACGGGCGGCCGCTGATAGCGAACGTAGTTCGGAATAGCGTGTTTGAGCGGAGGTTTCTGCACGGTTTGCGCGCTGAATATTTCACGCAGACGGTCTAGACGTATTTCTTCGCACACGTCGAACTGGATGAGGACAAGGACGGAGCCACATAGTTGGTCTGCGTGATTACTTGCTGCATTTATCATTTTGACTTACTGGGCTCCATAACTATCCTAGTCGAAGTATCGCTCTCCTATGCCGAAACGCAGTGCAGGTCTGTTGATGTATCGCCATAGCAGTGGCCGTCGGGAAGTTCTTCTCGCGCATCCGGGCGGCCCGTTCTGGGCAAAGAAGGATATGGGCGCGTGGTCGATTCCGAAAGGTGAAGTGGATTCCGACGAAGATTCCCTGCAGGCCGCCGTGCGTGAATTCGAAGAAGAAACTGGCCTTACTCCGAAAGGCAATTTCATCGCCCTGGGCGAACAGAGGCAGGCGGGAGGAAAATTTGTAGCGGCATGGGCCATGGAGGGCGATTGCGATCCATCGACTTTGAAGAGCAACACGTTCTCAATGGAATGGCCTCCGCGCTCGGGACGTATGACGGAGTTTCCCGAAGTAGATCGCTGGGAGTGGTTCTCGATGGATGAGGCACAGGAGAGAATTCTGACAGGGCAGAAGGTTTTTCTGGAGCGATTGATGGAAAGCTTATTCCCCGAATAAATATATGTCTTGGCGACCGACTCCGTGATACCGTCAGGCGCTGGTGCCGTCGCTAAAGCTCATATGATGGCGCACATCGAAGCCCTGCACCCAGAAGATAACGTCTTCGGCGATGTTAGTCGCATGGTCGGCAACCCGCTCCAGGCTGCGGGCGATGACGAGCGCATCCAGTGCCTGCGGCGTATGCTGCGGCTGCTCTTTCATCACATTCAGCAGAGCGTAATGGATGGTCTCGTTCAGTTTATCGACGCTGTCATCCATCGAGAGGACCGACTCAGCCATCTTTGCATCCGCTTCAATAAAGGATTGCAGCGATTTCCGCACCATCCCTGCGGCGAGGTTGGCCATCCGCGGAATGTCAATAGGAAGGTCAACAGGCGGGTAGGCTTGCAGATCGCGCACACGTTCGATGATATTGACGGATGAATCGCCGACGCGCTCGACATCGGCATTGATCTTGATGACGGCGAGGATGAAGCGCAGATCGATAGCCATGGGCTGTTCCATGGCGAGCAGGTCGAGAGCCATCTGATCGATCTCGCGTTCCATGCGATTGATGGCCATTTCGCTGCGGTCAACGAGGTCGCAGATGGAGAGATCGCGCGTGCGGTAGGCTTCGACGGCGCGTTGAATCGACTGCTCGGCCATGCCGGCTACAACGAGCAATTTTTCTTTGAGGTCATCAAGACTTTTATGGAAACGAAGACGTGTCATCCGAATCTACCCGTTATGTAATCTTCGGTCCTCTTGTCACCGGGATTTGTGAATATCTTGTGAGTTGAATCAAACTCGACAAGTTTTCCGTTCAAAAAGAAGCCGGTGCGCTCCGCGACGCGAGCAGCCTGCTGCATGTTGTGGGTCACCATGACGATCGTGTACTGCGACTTCAGCTGGAAAATCAGATCCTCGATCTTTGCCGTCGACACCGGATCGAGCGCCGACGCCGGTTCGTCCATCAGCAAAACCTCGGGATCGACCGCCAGCGCGCGCGCAATGCAGAGGCGCTGCTGCTGGCCGCCGGAAAGGCTGGCTCCGGATTTCTTCTTCAGATCGTTTTTGACCTCATCCCACAACGCCGCATGCTTCAGCGAGCGTTCCACCGTCTCGTCCAGCACGCGCCGGTTGCGAAAGCCATTCAGGCGCAGGCCCGACGCCACGTTGTCGTAAATGG
>JAATFH010000446.1 GCA_015655315.1 Terriglobales bacterium | reverse complement strand
GTGCATCATCACGAGATCACCTACGCCCTGGCGTTGCCCGCCGGCGTGGCGTCGCGCCCACCTGGCGGGTCGTGGCTCGTCGCCGTCCACGAGATCGTCCGCGACGCCTTCGATGCTCTTGGCGTCGGGTCGCGGTTATGCGAGACGCCCGTGGTCCGCGGCAAGGTGCTGCGGTCGGCACAGTTCGGCTCGTTCGTTGAGATCGCCGAAGGTGTTGAGGGTCTGTGCCACGTTTCCGAAGCCACCGATGCGCATGGCGCACCAGTGAAGCTCGAAGCGGGCCAGGAGCACGACTTCAAGATCATCAAGATGAATCAGGATGAGAAGAAAGTCGGCCTCAGTCTCCGCGCCGTAGGCGAAGAAGCCAGCCGCTCAGAGGTGGAAGCCTACAAGCAGCCAGTTTCAAGCTCGACGACAACGCTCGGCGACCTGGTGAACTGGAAGCGCGAACAGTAATCCGCTCTCAAGCAATAAAAAACGCCACCCGAGGGTGGCGTTTTTTATTTTCCATTACGGGGTCATTCTGACGACCGGAGGGAGGAAGAACCCATGCGGCCTTCGGTGGCGGATAGCGTGGGCAGCTTCCTTCGCATCCCTCAGGAATTCTGCCGACTGCTCACAAACAGAGTCCCGTGGAAGAAACCATTCAAACTACACCAACCGAAGCTCCACCCGGATTCTTCGCCACCGGCTCAGAATGACAGAACAGAGAGGCCTGCCTGCCTCATGCAGCCCAGGGCGGAGCACCGCCAAGGATCGCCGCCCCCGACATATGCGCCACTCCATGCCACGCAGGCACATTGAAGGCTTTGTCTGGATGGACCGAGGACTCGACGCCGTCCTGGTGGTGCTGGTCCAGAGTTTCGACGACCATGCGCAGCGCCTGCTCGCGTTCTTCGCGCGACTTGCACTCGAAGTAGAGCGCATAGTTCTGTCCGCAGACTTTGCACTGAACGTCGGCTGATTCATGAGTTGCCAGGCAAAAAACCTGCATACATATCTCCTTCAAGTTCAATCGAGGCTGATCCGAATAAGCGATGGGTGGGGAGAGATCCTTCACCTGTCCGTATGGTGTTCGAGTACCGCGTTCTGTTTTCACTTTTTAGATGCGGCGAAAGAAGGAAATTACTTGTTGATAACCGCAGCCGCCATCAACGTATTGAGAATTTTTATCCCAAGCCTTCCTGGGGGACTGGTGATATTCCCACACCGCAGATTAGAAAATCAAGCCTTAAATCGTTCTTTTGCGAGCTTCGCCTGAACTTTTGGTAACCAGTGCAGGTAACGCTCCGACTTACCTTCGCGCAGCGAGTCCTCGATGGCTTTGCGGTAGCCGCCGGTATAGATCGAATACAAGACGGCCAGCGCGCAGCCGACTCCAAAGCCAAAGCCAAAGAAAAAACCGATGATGCCGCCGCCAAAGAAATTCATATGAGCCGCCGTCTTCGCTACCTGTAAGAACCTTACACGCAGATGTCATCCTAAACATGGAGTGTCATCAACATGAGGTGTCATCCTGAGCGCAGCGAAGGATCTGCTTTTCGTGACAAGAAGAAAGAACAAAAGCAGATCCTCCCACTTCGCCACGCTCCGTATCAGGATGACAAACGCAATCCAGGCAAAAGAAGCTAGTAATCCCCGCCATCCTGCCCGTAGGCAAGGTTTTCAAAGCGGGTGCATTTCGAGAAGTAAGCGAGATGGACCGATCCCGTCGGACCATTACGCTGCTTGGCAATGATGATCTCCGCTTTGTTTTCCGTATCCGGATCGGGCTGGCCATTCTCATCGCGGTTGTAATACGCTTCGCGGTGGATGAATGCCACGACATCGGCGTCCTGCTCGATCGATCCCGATTCGCGCAGATCGGAGAGCATCGGTTTTTTGTCGCCGCCGCGCTGTTCCGAGGCACGGCTCAGCTGCGAAAGCGCGATGACCGGCACCTGCAGCTCCTTGGCCAGCGCTTTCAACCCGCGCGAGATGGCCGAGACCTCCTGCGTGCGGTTCTCGTACTTCTTCCCTCCAGGCCCGCCGGCGCTGGCCGTCATCAGCTGCAGGTAGTCAACGACGATCAGGTCCAGCGACCCATTCATCTGCCGCAGACGACGCGCCTTGGCCCGCATCTCTGTGAGCGAAATACCGGGCGTGTCGTCGATGAACATCTTCGATTCAGCAAGCTGTTCCAGCGCATGCGTAAGCTTCTGCTGGTCTTCGCGCAGCAGGAAACCCTTCTGAATCTTCTGCGAATCGACCAGAGCCTGTGAGGCGAGCATGCGTCGCAGCAGCGATTCTTTAGACATTTCGAGCGAAAAGATAGCGACAACCTTCTCGCCTTGCACCGCCGCATTCTGTGCAATATTGATGGCCCACGCGGTCTTTCCCATCGACGGGCGTGCAGCAATAATGATCAGCTCCGACGCCTGCAGGCCGCTGGTCATTTTATCGAAGTCGATGAAATGTGTGGCCAGGCCGGTAACTTCGCGGCCTTCCTTGTAAAGATTGTCGATGGTTCCGAAGGAGTCGCGGACAATTTCCGGAATGCTGGCGAAGCCGCGCGTGATGCCGCGCTCGGTGACTTCGAGCAGGCCGCTCTCGGCTGCGTTCAGTACTTCGAGCGCCTCTTCTCCCTGATCGGCTGCCCGCGTGATGGCGGTCGAGCAGATGTTGATCAGCTGCCGTAGCAAGGACTTGTCCTTGACGATGCGGACATATTCTTAAATCGAAATGCGGCGCGGCAGGCCTTCCGTCAGCGACGCAAGATAGGCGACGCCGCCGACCGCCTCAACTTCCTTGCGCTTGGCCAGCTCTTCAGCGAGCGTAACAATATCGACAGCGCGCCCGGCGTCGATCAGCTCCGCCATGCGGCTGAAGATGCGGCGATGCGAATCGAGCGCAAAGTCATCGGCGCGAATCTTCTCCGCCGCTTCGTTGTAGGAGTGGTTGTCGAGCAGGATCGCGCCCAGAATCGAGCGTTCGGCGTCGATGCTTGCCGGAAGTCCGCGCTCAAATGCGATATCGGGAGTCGTTGCCATGAAATTCTAGTTTAGGTCACTTGAGCGCCGCGAATACGCCTTAATATGCTCGCGAATCTGGTTGAAAACGAGGCCTTCTTGTGCAAGATTTTTCAATTTGCCCTACTTTCCATGCATTCACTTCGTCTAATCAGCACGAGGCGATATCATAAGAGGGTTGCACTATTTGCAGCGATGAAGCATATGTTCACCAGAATTTCGTTGTTCGTCCTCGCACTTTGCGGTCCCGTTGCCTTGGCATTCGCGCAAAGCTCTGTAGCCGTCACTCCAACCACAGCGAACGCTGCGCAATCCACCGAAATCAAGGAAATGCAGAAGCTCGAAGACCAGTGGAGCGACGCGGTCGTCAAGCGCGATCAGTATGGACTGGAACTGCTGCTGTCTCCGCTCTACGTCGGCATCTCCGCAAACGGTGAAGTCAGCACGCGCAATCAGCAGATCGCCCTGCTCTTCCAGAAAACGACCGACCCGCTCACCATGGAGCAGCGCGTCATCAGCGCGCGCATGCTGGGCGATATCGCCGTAGTCAACGGAACCTACATCACGCGCCGCAAGAATGGGAGCGATGCGCTCGAGGAACGCGGCATCTTCACGCATGTCTACCAGCGCGTGCGGTCGAACTGGCTTTGCATCAATTCGCAACGCACTCTGGTAGCCGAAGATTCGGCGGCAGCGAAACAAAAAGTCTCGAAGAAGAGCAATGCCGATCTGCCCTTCCACGTCCCCTTCCTTTACAAAGGCTCGGAGTCAACCAAGCAACAGCAGCCTCCGGCGCCCACAGATACGCAGGCCTCTCAACAGCCGAAGCCGCAGTAAAAGACAAAGCCCGCGTTCAGCGGGCTTTTTGCTTCCTTCAAAAGATCCAGTGTCATTCTGAGCCGAAGGCGAAGAATCCAGACAGGTCTGGCTGGGAAACAGAATGCAACAGTTTTCGCAAGAAACCTGACGCAATATCGCGCAGTGAAGTATCCAGTGGATTCTTCACTGCGCTCAGAATGACGACGAGGAAAGCTCTACTTCACCCCGTTCAGATTTACAAGGTGCACCTGCAGAATCGCATCGACTGCGCGTAGAGCTTCGAGCGCAGCATCGGTGATATTTCCATCAATCTGCACCACGGCCAGCGCATTCCCCTGCGGCACGCGGTGGCTGCGGACCGAGCGCCCCAGCGCAAAGTTGGCGATGTTTACCTTGTGATCACCGAGTATAGTGCCCACGCGACCAATCACGCCGGGAACGTCGCGGTTGTGAATCGTGAGAAGCGTCCCCTGGAGCGGCGCTTCGATGTCGATGCCGTCGAGGCTCAACAGGCGCGCCGAAGTTCCATGCAGAACCGTAGCGCTCGCACTGAAATCCGACTGAGGCGTATGCAGCGTGAGTTTCAGCACGCTGCCTGCGCCTCCCGTGGTCTCTTCCTTTTTCTCCTCATGAATGCGGATGCCGCGCTCCGCCGCGATGGCAGCGGCATTGATGCGGTTCACGCTCTCCGAGTGTCCGAGGATTCCAGCGATGGCGCTGTTGCGGATCAGCTCCGTCTTGCCCTCGGCAACACGTCCACTGTAGGAAAGCTCGATGCTCTCGATGCCGCTCTCCGGAAACTGCGCAAGAAAGGCCCCGAGCTGCCCTGCCATCTCGATGTACGGCGCAACTTCGAGATATTCTTCGTGCGAAAGCGAGGGTAGATTGACGGCATTCTGCACCACCCCCAGCTTCAGATATTCGCGCACCTGCAGCGCAATCTGTATGCCCACGGCTTCCTGTGCCTCGGCGGTCGATCCGGCGATGTGCGGCGTCAGGATGACGTTCTCCAGTTCGAAAAACGGCGAGTTCTTCAGCGGCTCCTGATGGAAGACATCGAGCGCCGCTCCGCCAACGTGGCCGCTCTTCAGCGCTTCCGCCAAAGCTTCTTCGACAATCAATTCACCGCGGGCGCAATTGACGATGCGCACGCCCTTCTTCATGGTGGCGATGGTCTTCTCGTTGATTATACCCGTCGTCTGCGGCGTGAGGCCGACATGCAGAGTCAGGTAATCCGACTCGCGGAAGAGTTCCTCCACGGTGACCAGCTTGATGGCGTTCTCGCGCGCAACTGCGGCAGAGACAAAGGGATCGTGGCCGATCAGCTCCATGCCGAAGCTGCGCGCACGCCGCGCCACTTCAAGCCCGATGCGGCCAAGACCGAGGATGCCGAACTTCTTGCCGCGCAGTTCAGTTCCTTGCAGCGATTTCTTTTCCCACTTGCCTGCATGCATCGTCGCGTTTGCTTTCGGAAGCATGCGACCGAGGGCAAGCATGAGAGCGATGGTCAGCTCCGCGACAGCAACGGCGTTGGCTCCGGGAGTATTCATCACCACGATGCCCCGCCGCGTCGCAGCGTCGGCGTCAATGTTGTCCACACCCACTCCGGCACGGCCAATCACGCGCAGCTTCGGCGCCGAGGCAAGCAGAGCATCGTCCACTTGAACAGCGGAACGTACGACCAGCCCGTCAGCGTCTGCAAGCGCTTCCGGCAGATTCGCGACCTGATCGTGTGTAAGGATTTGCCAGTCCGGCTCCGCCTTGAAGACGGCAAGCGTGGCGGGAGAAACTTTTTCGGCGAGAACGATCTTCATCTTGCTCCTGAAATGTGGTTTCTGGATCCATCCAACGATGTCATTCTGAGCCGAAGGCGAAAGAATCCAGACAGTCCTCGATAGTCACAAGCGCATGCAGTTACCGCATCTCAAGCGATGTATCAGACAAGCCTGGAACGATGCGGTCGAACCAGCATCGTATGGATTCTTCCTCCCGCTGGCCATCAGAATGACGACTTAATTTAAAAAGGCACGACTTTAAGCCGTGCCTTTTTGCGGAAGCTATCGAGCGCCAACCGCTTCCAGTGTTTCTGAAGCAGCTTTCGTGGTCTGCTCCACATACGCTTTCTGCGCTGCAGCCAGTGCTTTGCCGAATTCGAATCCCGGCAGCTTGAGCGCCGAGGCAGCTACCTGCTCCAGCGCGCCGACGATGGCGATTGTGTCCATGTAATCGAAGAAACCGATATGAGCGATGCGGAAGATCTGTCCCTTCATCTCGCCCTGTCCATTGGTAATGACGGCAGCGAAGCGGCTCTTCAGGTCCTTCACGATCACGCCGGAATCAACCCCGGCGGGCGGCAGAACTGCGGTAGCCACGGCAGCCGGAGCATCGGGGGCAAAGAGCTTCAGTCCCAGAGCGTCGACAGCGGCGCGGGTCATGGCAGCGCAGGTTTCAGCGTTGTCGACGAGCGCCTTGCGCCCGGCGGCGAGATCGCCTCCCCCCTGCGCGGCGATATAGTCAAGGGCCGCGCCCAGAGCTGCGATCAGAGCAACCGCAGGCGTATAGGCCGACTCGCCATTCTTCGCATTCTTGCGTTCCTTGCGCAGATCGAAGTAGTAGCGCGGATTGAGCGAGGTTTCCATCGCCTCCCATGCACGCTGACTCACGGAAAGATACGAAAGACCCGGCGGAATCATGACCGCCTTCTGTGAGCCGCCGATCATGATATCGACGCCCCAGGCATCGACATCGAAATGCGTCGTGCCCAGACCGGTGATCGCATCGACCACCAGCAACGCGCCACTGTTCGCGCTCTTCAGCAATTCGGCAACGCCCTTCACATCATGCCGCACGCCGGTCGACGATTCGGTCGCCTGCATCAGCACAGCGCGGGTTTAAGCTTTCAACGCCTTGCGTACTTCGTCGAGCGAAAAGGTCTGGCCGTAGGGCACCTTGACGACATCGACGGCGCAGCCAAAAGCCTTGGCCAGTGCCTCCCAGCGCTCGCCGAACTTTCCAGCGGAGAGCACCAGCACGCGGTCGCCGGGCGAGGTGAGATTCGAAACAGCCGCTTCCATCGCGCCGGTTCCGGACGAGGCCAGCAGCAGAACGTCGTTCTTCGTGCCGACAAAAGCTTTCAGTTGTTCAAGCACGCGAAGAAAAAGAGCGCGAAACTCCGGCGTGCGGTGATGAATATCGGCAGCCGCCATGGCGAACTGGGCTGCGGGAAGTAGAGGCGTTGGGCCGGGCGTAAACAAACGCGTTTTACGAATCATTGTCTCGAAGTCCTCTCTATCCATTGTAGCGACAGGTTTCGGAACGCGTTTCTTTCTATAATAAGAAGTTTGGGTGCACTTCAAGCCCTTTTCGGAGATGAAGACACGTGAGTCAGGACAGCCTAGTGCAACGGGTAGAAAAAGACATCATCGCGGCGATGAAAGCGCGCGAAGCCGAGCGCCTTTCCAAATTGCGCATGGTCAAAACGGCATTCAAAAATAGGGAGATCGACAAGCGCGAGCCGCTCACCGAGGCTGAGGCGCAGCAGATCCTGACCACACTGATCAAGCAGCGCCGTGAGTCTGTGGAACAGTTCACGAAAGGCAATCGCCCGGAGCTGGCCGCAAAAGAGCAGGCCGAGATTGTTCTGATCGAGAGCTACATGCCCAAGGCCGCCGGCGAAGAAGAGATAAAAAAGCTGGTGGACGAGGCGCTCGCGGGACAGACCTTTGGACCTAGAGACATGGGCGCAGCGATGAAGCTGGTACAGGCTCGCATTCAGGCTTCCGGACTACGCGCCGACGGGCGGCAGGTCAGCGAAACTGTAAAGGCACGGCTCGCATCACAAAGTTGAGATACCGGCTTCGCCGGTCAAAGTACCGTCTTCATGCTGTTTAGTATGTATTTCCCAGCGAAGCATCGCTCCATAGACAACAAAAGCAATTCCAGCAATCACTACGGAGATGATCCAAAAAGTACCTGTATGGGCAAAGGACGATCCATCCAAATGTCCCTGTCCAAGTCCGAGGAGTATCAGCAAAACAGCGAGGGGACCCAGCAATGCGCCTGCAAGAAGCCAGAATGGCCATGGTAGCCGCGCTATAGGTTGACTGGGAACTAGCAGTGAAAAAGGAATACCGACAACAATCCATCCGGCAAGAGAGTATATTCCGTACAAGATGCATACCTGAAAGATCCCTAGAATCAACTGCCCGGGAGCACCGATGTGGCCTCGCATTCGCATTTGATAAAAGGACGCCCAGATAGCATTTTTTAAAAAATACAACAGGATGAACGCATTGCCCGCGAGCAAGCCTACGAAAGAAAAGGCGAGCCGCTTCCGGCGTTTTACTTCAACTTGCTCTTTTGGCATGCGCAGCATCCTGTTTTAATTTTTGAAAACGCAACTTACTCCGCTGAAACCGAACGCCACAGATCGATGCCGCCGTCTTTGGCGTGCTTGTCGATTTCCTTTAATTCATCGGCAGAAAACTTCAGTTTCTTCAGCGAGTCCAGCGAATCATCCAACTGCGCCACATTGCGCGCACCGATCAGCGCCGAGGTCACGCGAGGATCGCGCAACGCCCAGGCAATCGCCATCTGCGCCAGGCTCTGTCCCCGTGATTCGGCAATCGTATGCAGCGCCCGGACGCGGCTGAGATTTTCTTCTGACAAAAGATTCTTACCGAGACTGCTGCCCTCAAACTGGGCGCGAGAATTCTCCGGCACGCCGTTCAGATACTTGCCG
>JAATFH010000315.1 GCA_015655315.1 Terriglobales bacterium | reverse complement strand
TTCTGTACAAATGGTGGACCCGGCTCGCATGGAGCGGAACTTCATGCCTCCACCCGTACATATTGACGAAGTCATAGCCGCTCATCCCTCATACACAATCGATGGAAGAATCACCCTGCCTCCGGTCTCGCGGGATATTGAAATTGTTTACACCGCACTATGCTTTACTGCGCCGCAGAAAGTACGTTTTCGATACATGCTTGAAGGGCACGATGCAAGCTGGCAGGATGCAAATACACGGCGGCAGGCATTCTATAGTGATCTAAGTCCTGGTCACTATAGATTTCGAGTAGTGGCGTGTAATAACGAGGGTGTATGGAACGAAGCTGGAGCTGCTCTCGATTTCCGCATTCTGCCCGCGTGGTATCAGACAGTCTGGTTCCATGGTTTGAGCGGTGTAACCGTCATCCTTGTTCTATGGCTTATTCATCGTCTGCGAGTGCGGCAGGTTTCTCGAGCCATTAGCGCGAAATCGGACGAGCGTCTAGCCGAGCGGACTCGTATGGCTAGAGAGCTACACGATACATTTATACAAACCATCCAGGGCAGCAGGCTGGTTGTCAATGATGCATTGGCAAGACCCTCTGATTCGGAGGGCATGCATCAGGTATTGCGGCAATTGGCCGATTGGCTTGAGTTGGCAACGCAAGAAGCCCGGGCGGCGCTAAATTCCCTGCGTGAATCTACCAGTGAGCGCAATGATCTTCGAGTAGCATTCCAGCGCCTTACGAAAAGCAATTTCATTCCCAGCTCGATGTCCGTCAACCTATCTGTTATCGGGGAGGCCCGAGAGATGCATCCTATCGTTCGCGATGAGGTGTATCGCATCGCCTATGAGGCGATCTGCAATGCCTCGCAGCACTCGCATGCCAGCTGTTTGGATATCGAGTTGCGCTATGGCCATGAGCTTACACTGCGTATTACTGACAACGGCATCGGCATTGACTCAGCTGTGCTGGATCAGGGGAGAGAGGGACATTTTGGGCTACAGGGCATGCGTGAACGATCTAGCCGTATCGGCGCAAAGCTGACGTTGTTGAGCAATGCCAATAGTGGAACTGTAATCACATTGGTGGTTCCGGAAGGGGTAATTTATAGTGCACCACGCACAAGTATTTTTTCGAAGGTGATTCAGAGCATCAAAATGCTGTTCGCGCCCAAGTCAAACTGATTATGGGGCGACCATACATTACCTTTTTATTCTCCTAAAAAGGGCCTCGACTGCTGCAAATTCAAGTTCCCCCTGCTGCAAAGGGATCATATAGGTAAGCAGCGTCCAACTCCGTCAAGGAGGAAATTACTATGACTCTGGAGATGGTGTCGACTTCCATAGACGCAGATGGAGCTTGAAGACTGGCGAAGCGACTGCTGAACGTTTTGCAGCCTCTAAGTGTTAGCGAACGGAGCCTCATGCACGTCGTAACTCGGCACCTCCGCTCACAAGGTTGAGAGTCTATTCGGCTTTGAATGCTCGCTCGATTGCGTCCGCAGCCACCTCAAGTCCGCGAGTCTCAGCAATTACGCTCTGAAAGTAGCTCGCCCTCTCACGATAATGTGGGTCCCTTAGTACTCGCTGAATTAAATCGGAGAGACGCGCGACCGTCAGATTTTCCACTTCCAGGAATTCACCGACTCCATGGTATTTAATCCTGGCGGCCACGCCCGGCTGGTCATACCCTATCGGGATCGCCACCATGGGCACACCCTGTGCGAGGGCTTCAAGCGTAGTGTTCAAGCCCGCATGCGTAATACAAAGACTCGCACGCTTCAGCAATTCAATTTGAGGAGCAGTGCTGACTACGATGGCATTCTCTGGAATTGTTCCCAGTTCGCTCGGGTTCACATTGCGGCCCACGAAAGGACGAGTTAAGACTCCGTGAGTCTTCCGACGCTCTCCAGGATGGCACGGTACACGTCAACTGAACCATTCACCAGCGTCCCCAGAGAAGCATAAATCAGCGGTTTGCCAGTCAGTTTCCCCCAGGGGAAAGATATCGACTCTCGTCCTTTATTGTCCTGGAATGGACCCGCGTAGTGAAATTCGGCAGGCCAATGTATGTTGGGGAAATCAAACTCTCTCGGCGTTTGCGTGACCACCGTCCGTCTGGATATTGTCGCCGCTGGATCATTCCAATCTATTTGTAATCCCGCATGATCAGCGTAGGGCTTCGCTACCTCCACAATCGCGCTAAGCACAGCGCCGAAGGATTTCAGATCCTCGATATTTTGGGCAAGAGCGTCCGGCGTAGTTTCATAGGGACGAGCTGAGATACACGGTGGGGTAGCTCCGGAAGTGTCAAGGTGAAGCACATTCCAGACATGAGCATACGGCATGCCTAGATGCATGGGGACAAGTCCGAGAAAAAAGAACACCGTATCCAATACCAACGCTTCGACGCGCGCGTCCGCTAATTTTTCAGGCAGATGCTTCAACGCCGCCGCGCAAAGGCCAGGTGTCAATTCCTGCCAAGTACGCCGGACCAGAGATTCGCCCTGTAGCTTTGCCACTCCGCTCCAATCCTTTGCCATATAACCTGGCGGATACTCGCTCTCACAGAACGGTACGAAATTTAGATTGGCCGCGAGCACGACAGGTTTGGCATCCGCAAGAGAAATAAACACAATCTCGTGCCCTCGCGATTGCAGCTTACGTGCAAGCGCAGTCATCGGATTCAGATGCCCCGTGTGGGGCAGACTCACAAAGCCAATTCTCATTGTCGACTTCCTCTCGTAACCCTGATTTGATATTTCGGTTGGAAAAAAATTTCCAGCCCTGATCCAGTGAATACTTCATCCGCACATGAAGAACCTGTAGATTTGTCTATCCGGATTTCCGCTGAGCCTCACTATCCTTATCGAAAATGGATGGGTATCCATTCGCAGGAGAGACCATGCTCACGGCGGATGGTGTTAACGCGCGCCAGTTTATTAGTGCAGGAGGAGGGAAATTCTCAGTACAAGCTTGTTTCCTATGGGTCGATTCTGCCCATCCAGCTCATGGTATGCACTTGCGTAGAAGAACCAGTTGTTGCTTTGCCATACCATGCCCGGCCCAATCGCTCCCACCTGTTCCGGTGAATTCCGGAGCAGCACACCGTTCACCTCGGGATCAGTAATCTGTTTAAGGTAGTAGCCGTTAGAGCCAACCCAGAGTCCTTTGTAAAGGTTGTAGGCGATCGTTGCATTGAAATGGATAGCTTGTCCTGCCTGGGTGGATTGCACAGCCAAGGCCAAAGGCGGGTCTTCATTGGCGGAGTTCCAAAGATAATGAAATCGCAGGCTGGACTCAATCCGTTTGGCGGGAAATGCTGTGATTGCATAGTAAGGATGAATCGTCCATGCATGACTGCTTAAATTGACTGTTGATTGACGAGAATATGCGCCTACCGGTAAATCGAAGTCAAAGGTCAGACGCTGTGATATCGAAATACCAAGCATCTTCCGCTTAGGCCACTGGAGAATGAGAGGCGCTACTGTCATGTCACCCCAGCCTCCTGATGTTTGTCCCAGACCTGCGTTGACATGTGCCTCAGAGGCAAGCAGCTCAACGCCATACCAGCCGCCGAGGAAACGCGTCTTTGAAATCCAGGCTATATGCGTGAGCCCACTGATGCTGTTTACAGCACCAGTGCCCGGCAATCTATCACCTTGAGCATCGACGATCTTTCCGCTATGAGCGCCATCTCCTATTTGCTCGAAGAGGATTCCTGGAGCGGCTATTGCATCCAGGAAATTCGTATCCCCAAGGTTGACCGCAGGTTCGGCGACATGTGCTTGCGGCCATGCGCCGATAGGAAACAACGAAAGCATGGCTGCGAGCAGGATGAATGGGCTCACTAGAGTCTTCATTGGCAACGGGCTTTTCCACCTTTTCCTTTACGGGGGAGAATGAGCTTTCGGCATGCGTCATTGTTTTTTGTCATTGCTCCCCGCGGCGGATGTAGGCTGCCATAGATTCGTGAAGCTTATCCGATACTGGAAAAAGACGATGAGCCAAAGAACGGTTGCCACCAGACCGGGCAGAAAACCTGCAGGATCCATGGTGGCATGAAAAGTCAGAATGTTGACGAGCTCCGCGGCGAGAAGAATCAATGCAAGCGGAACGAAGAAACCGGACAGCAGCATCAGGCCGGCGATGAGCTGAATAGAAAAGAACATGTACGCGAAGTGGGAGCTGAACACGGTGACAAAAAACTGGATTGCTAACGGATTGGTTTGCGGGGGCTGTGGGAGGAAGTGCATGAATCCGTTCAGCCCGAAGATCACGAAAATGATGCCCAGAAGATAACGTGCAATGGTTGCAGAAAGTTTCATATACATCTCCTTTGAAAACAAGACTGCCAAAGAAATTGCCACAAGCAGCGCTGATGGCGGCATGGAACGACTTTTGATCTCGGCGCAAAGGCACTCGATGAATTCAAGCGTCTCTTGATTCGGGAGAACTAGAACTCTACTTCTGGTAAGGTGCACAATACTTTCGACATAATGACCTCGTGTTTGATATTGAGAAACGCGGCCGCAGCTACGCGGTAATAGAAGCTCTATTGAGAGGGGATTCTATAAACCTGAAAGATGTGGCGCAATTATGGATTTGTATATGACAGATTGCGAAACCTATTGACGGCACACTCCATCGAATGAGATCAACTCGTGTCCTACATCTCTGAGCAGGCATGTCGCGTATATGCTTCTCAACTGGTACAAAAGTCGCCGCGAAGACCGGGCTATGGAAACACATAATAGACCGGCCTCAATTTCGTCTGGGACTATCAGGTGGAGGTTTTCTACATCATGTCGAACGAAATTGCTCCGGTTTTTTCCGTTCCTGCTGCCAAGCCCATCGACCAACCGACTTCACTCAGCCAATACGAAGAAGCGAGCAGACTCGCACAAGAGCATCTCGCTACATTCGATACTCTCGATTTTGATGTTTTCTCTGGCCAGGAATGGGATCGCCTCAAAGAGAGCCATGCTCAAAACATCACTGTCTACTGGCCAGATGGTCACGCCACCCACGGCATCGATAAGCACATCGCTGATATGAAGGCTCTGTTCGCCTATGCTCCAGACACGCGGATCAAAGTGCATTCCGTCAAAACCGGTAGCGGGGAATGGACGAGCGTCGTGGGCCTGATGCAGGGAACGTTCACGGCCCCGATGACTACCCCGGATGGGAAGACGATTCCACCGACGGGAAAGTCTTTCAGTCTTCCGATGTGCACCGTTGGCCATTGGAAGGATGGGGTCATGGACGTGGAATACCTCTTCTGGGACAACGCGACTTACAACAGCCAAATCGGCGTCGGGTAATTCAACCAAAGTGCCTGAAACACCTGGCGCCCGGCTCGAATTACCGGGTCTCTCCAGACGAAGACCTCAAGACTTATCCGGAGAACAATCAGGTGGAATAATATCGTTTCAGCAGATCTCGATTGTCCTTGCGAACGGTCTTCGATGTCCCCTTTTTCCACGACTTCGTTCTCACTAACTTTCTATCTGAATCTAGCCTTCCCAATTTCGCTCTGCTCGCCCAAACAGTTTTGTAACTCGATGAGTCCAAGCTGCAAGTTGAGGAAATCGGTGATCATCGAATGCAAGTCTTGCCGGAATAGTTAGTCGAATCTCTGTTCCGCTTCCCAGCGTACTTATTATGTTTAGCTTGGCGTGAATACGTGCTGCCCGTTCACGCATACCATAAATGCCGAAGTGGCCGGTCTTACCGGACACTAACACTCTCGCATCTATTCCAACTCCATCATCTTTGATCCGTAGGCAGACATTGCTGAAACCGCCAAGCTCCACAGATAAGTTGCGGGCTTGGGAATGAGTTGCGGCATTCCGAATTGCCTCAACCGCAATCCAAAATAACTCGGTGCGAACTATCTTTCGCGGAACGCGAAGCGGGCCAGAACACTTCAATGAGACGACCATCGTTTCGGGGATTTTAGTTTGCTCAATCGCCATTGTAAGTGTTTCGACAAGATCGCTACTGTTTGGATCCTCATTACGCAGGGCCTTCAATGCTGCTCGACCTTCTTCTGCGGCTCGATGAAGCCAGAACGACAGATTTCCTAACGTTGTTTGCATTCCAGCACTGTCGGGAGGATGTGTGATGGCGGCATCGGCAATCATTCTGCTACCTTCGACGGTCTGCAGGAGCGTGTCATGAAGTTCGCGTGCCAGCCGAGTCCTCTCGTGGACTCGTTCATCGAGGCGAAGGGCGAATTCCTGTGAGATTTGATGCAAACGGTAATTGTAGAGAAGCCAAATACTAAGGATGATGGCGCATATGTATGTCGTGCGGAACGGCCAGGAATTCCACCATGCAGGTTCGATCCGAATCTCAAGCGCGGTACCGGGCTCGATCCAAGGACCGTGGCTGGTTGCACTCTCAATCTCCAACGTATAGTCACCCGAAGGCAAAGTCGTAAATGCAGCAATGCGATACTCGCTTGACACCTCGTGCCATTGAGGATCAAGTCCGATCAGTCGATATCGATAACGCAAACTCCTTGGGCTCTTGTATGAAAGAGCCGAGAATTGGACAGAGAAATTACTCTGGGCATACTTCAGCGTAATGGAATGTGTGTGTGTAATTGCCCCTTGAAGAGCTAGATTCTTCCCGATAGAAGCCGGAAGTCCACCGACCCGAAGTTCGGTTAGGACAACGCGTGGAGCAACCGAATCGGAAGGCAAATCAAAGGGTACCGTCGCTGGTGTGAATGCGACTGCTCCACTAAATCCTCCGAAAAACATTCGTCCTTCCGTCGATCGAAAGCAACTCGACCATCCCGTCAAATCCTGGCCTGGAAGACCATCCTCAACGTTGAAATTCCTAAAGATATTGCTAGATGCGTCGAGATTTGACAGCCCTTGATTCGTTGCCAGCCAAAGAGTCGCACGCTCGTCTTCAAGAATGCAGCTCACGACGTTACCGGCCATGCCGTTTATATCGTAATAATTTTTGAACTTACCTGTACTTTGATCTAAGCGGCTTAATCCATTTTGGGTGCCGGCCCAAACACGCCCCGCGTGATCAATGTGCACAGAGTTGACTTGATTGTCGC
The DNA here is from genome assembly GCA_015655315.1 of Terriglobales bacterium. Taxonomy (GTDB): domain Bacteria; phylum Acidobacteriota; class Terriglobia; order Terriglobales; family Acidobacteriaceae; genus Alloacidobacterium. Next base: position 2,898 of record JAATFH010000315.1, on the reverse strand, counting down.
TTAGGCTCGCTGGATCGTTAGCATGATGAACATATAGTTGGAAGGTGTGGGCTGCCGTATCGAAGCGCTGAAGACCGGCCGTCGAACCGAGCCAGAGGTACCCTGCTGCATCTTCTTTCACATCTGAATAGACGACGTGGCCGAGGTCGGACGATGAATACAGAGTCAGCTTGCCTGAATCTCTATCAACCTTTCCAAACCCGTCCACCATGCAGGCCCAGAGTGTTCCCTGCCTGTCAAAATACAGTCTCGTGATTGGGTGGCGCACGATCTGAGCCGATGAACTGATCTTGCCATACGGCATAAAATGACCGCTACTCGGGTCGAGCTTAACGATTCCACCCTTATAAGTCCCGGCGATAATTTGACGTGAGGGGTCTTCGACGATACTAAGGATTTCCCCATATTTACCCGCGGCTTCAGGAGACGTGTTACCTCCGTTGGGTTCGATACGATTCAGCGCACCAGTGGATCCGATCCATAGGACGCCTCGGTGGTCCTGAAAAATAGACGTGACGAGTGAACCCTTTAGATCATTCGCTTCATGTTTGAATGCTTTAAAGGCCGACCTCTCCTCCGGGAAAACGTCGATTATGCCCTCTTCATGTGCACACCACACGTTTTTTTCCCTGTCTTCAAGGACAAAGAGCACCCAGTCCGAGGCAAGGCTTGTAGTATTGCGCAGATCGTTCCGGTATCTGAAAATCGTATGTTCCTTAGGATTTACTTTGAGTAGCCCCTCACCCTTCGTTCCGAGCCAGAGCCCCCCGTCACTCGCGTCGTGTATGGAGTAAATACCAGGAAATGACTTGATCGTTCTTGCGCCTTTAAGCAAGCGGATGCAGTGGAGGCGATGATCCGCAAAACCAACTGTTGCCAATGGACATGTTGGAGATGCCTCGGCAATCCAAAATGTTCCATGAGTGTCGCGATGTGGATAGAACACCTTTCGGGAGCTGCCTATTGTCACTCGAGCTTTGACAGAAGCGTTTCTCGGGTCAAATTGTTCCGATACGCCGCTTTCACGAATCCAGAACGACCCTTCGTCATCGCGCTCAATACTAAACATGACGTCGTTGTCGAGGCTTGTCGGATTCCCAGGTTCATGGCCGAATCGTTCGGTTCGTCGATTCTTCGGATCGACACAGTAGAGCCCGTTAAGAGTTGCTATCCAGAGCCTGTGCTGATTGTCCTCTGTGATTTGATTGACAGAAGCCAACGGATTTCCAGGATCACCTGTATATAAGGGAAAATGCACGAAGGTCTCGGTTATGGGATCAAACTTGTCAACGAAGCCATTACACCCCACCCAAAGCGTCCCTGCATGATCCACATATAGCGCTTGTATATTCACGCAAGCCAGGCTGGTGCGATCATTCGGGTCTCGTTTGAAGATCTTGAATCCATATCCGTCGTATCGATTGAGGCCGTATTGCGTTCCGAACCATAGGAATCCGTCACGGTCTTGAACGGCATTGCCGACACGAGCCTGAGATAGTCCTTCGCTTGTTGCCAAGCGGGTGAATCTGAGATCCTTGGCATCAACTATCTGGTAGGGAATCGTAATCGGGTCTTCTGATAAATCAATGACAAGTGGCGCCACCCGGGACTTGGGGAAATCCACTGCCTTCGAATAACCTGTCGGTATTAGGAGAATGAGTAGCCAAAGCAGTACACAAGACTTCGGAGTTCTCCAATGGACCGAGCTCGAGTTGTTACGAACATGAGGCATCTCTGTTCCAGCGTTAGCAAAGTCCGAGGGTATCCCACCAAAGACCCACGCGCAATCTTGACCTTCGATACCAAGATGTCGAGAAAATCACATACCGGAAGTGGTTTTAGCTGGATCGACGAGAGGGTACAAGCTATGGATCCAGGATTGCAAGACTCTAGGGCTATCGAGCCGGTCTCCCCGGAATATAATCTAACTCTCGAAAGCCCGGCATGGATTTCCGAGTGCTCGGTTTCACGCTTGCAATCTCGATTCTCATCGGAGTCGTCTTTGGTCTTGCGCCGGCGCTGCGTGCCTCGCGCGTCGATCTGACGGGAATCTGAAGGCCGGTGGGAAGGGGTCATTAGTGGCGGATTGAGTATCCGGAATGACAAAATTGCGCGGAGCATTGGTCATTGCTGAACTCGCTATCTCGCTGCCGCTTCTGGTCGGGGCAGGCTTGCTGGTGCGCAGTTTCGTGCGTCTTCCAAATGTACCGCCTGGATTCACCAGCATTTGAATAAATCTGCTTGCACTCTTATAGACTTTCGCTAGGCTGCTCATAGGCAGATGTAGAAACGCCCTCTCGAGGTTCCACTATGCGGAAGAAACTGACGCGTGCGTTTCTTTGGTGTTCGGTAACGTTCTGGGGCGTCGCGCTGGGCGCGAAGATCTTCGATTTGCTTGTCCTCGCCCGAGCCTGGGGAGGGGATGTGCCGGCGTCGCTGATCTTTTATCCATACGGGAAAAATTGGCCAATTGATCCCGGAAATTTCTTCCAGCCGCTTAGCGCATTCCTTTTGCTGGCTATTGTCGGCGCCCTTTGGAGTGGGTGGAAAACTAAACGCGGTTATCGTTTGTGTTTAGAACTGTCTGCCGGCGCATTTGCACTCATCTGGCTTGCGACACCCACTCTCTTCTGGCCACTGATCAATGCGATCTATCAGGTGGCGCATCACAGAGTGGCGATTGCGGACGCCGAGGCGCTTGCCCTGGTGAGGCGATGGTTCCTCTACGATTCGATTCGAATTATCGTGATTGCGGTAGGCTTCTTCTCATCAGTGCGTGCCATCACCATTCCTTATGCCGAATCGGCAGAAGTTAAGGGCTGAGAGTGGATTCTATACTTCGTAGAAGTCGAGATAAGCGCATGTCGCCAGGATGCTTCTGGACTGACGCGAAATCGC
>JAATFH010000117.1 GCA_015655315.1 Terriglobales bacterium | reverse complement strand
CCGTCACCACGGTGAACACGGCATGGTCGCGCAACTGCACGCCCTCGCTGCCTCCCGCATACATGCTCACAACTTCCAGGCTGCGCGCCTGGGTTCGAACGTCGGCAGCATCGGGACCGGTCACACGGCTGTGCATCCGTCCGGAGTCCAGCCAGTGCGTATCGAGCGACATGATCCGGTCAGCATCTGCATACGGCAAAGGAGCCAGCAGGATCGACTGGACCACAGTAAAAATCGCGGTGTTCACGCCTATCCCCAACGCAAGCGTCAAGATCGCAGTGATCGTAAACGCCGGATGCTTCCACAACTGCCGCGCCGCATAGCGCAAATTCTGCAAAAATGTCCCCATCGCCCAGTCCTCGCAGTCCCTGATTGACCACGATCCTAAACCAATCCGCGCATAAGCTCACGCTCCTAATTCACTGGGGCATTTGCGATACTGAAGAGATGGAACTTCGCTTCGCCGACGCAGCCGACCTGCCCGTCATCACACGACTCATCAACCAGGCTTTTTCCGTGGAACTTTTCTTCAAAGCCGGCGATCGCATCACGATCGACGAAGTACAGCGCCTCTTTGAAAAAGGCCGATTCCTGTTGCTCGAAGAGAATAAAGAGATTCAGGGGAGCGTATACATTGAGCTGCGCGGAGAGCGCGCCTATCTCGGCCTGCTCTCAACAAATCCCAGCCGGCAGCGCTCCGGCATCGGCTCGCGCCTGACCACAGCCGCGGAAGAGTTCGCTCGCGAATCGGGCGCCCGCTTCATGGACCTGCGCGTCGTCAACCTGCGCGAAGAGCTGCCCATTATCTATCAAAAATTCGGCTACCAGATCACCGGGACAGAAGAAGTCGCCGTCGAAGCTGGTCAGGTCTTCACGCAGCCCGCGCACTTCATCATCATGTCCAAGGAGCTGGGCCACCGCTAACCACATTGCGCTGGAGTCACCATTCGCGAATCTTTCGGGGCCGAACGGTGACTCCAACCAGTTCAAAAATTACATTGAAGGCGGCGTGATGACACCGCAGGCAATTCGGGCGCCCGCATTTCCAGCTGGGTCAGTCATCATATCGTCGGCCTTTTCGTGCACCACGACGGAAGTCCCGCCATTTGCAAAGACAGAGTTTGACGCGCTCGGATCGAGGGTAATATCCGGAGCCAGAAAGCTCTTCTTGACCTTGCCGTCCGCGGCAACCGTGAGATTCAGCGGCAGGTCGCCATTGTGATGTCCATCCGGATTCTTGATGCCATGCTTCTTCTCTGCAGGATTGAAGTGGCCGCCAGCCGACTTAAAATCCGGCGGATCGCATTTCGCATTTTGGTGAATATGAATCGCATGCTCGCCGGGTGGCAGATTCTCTAGCGCAACTTTGATCTCTACGCCCGATTTTTTCTGCGACAGCACCGCCGTGCCCGCATCTTTTCCATCCGCGGTCTTCAGCTCAACTTTTACCTGTTTGGGAGTTTTCTGCGCCAGCGACGGCACAACGCTCCACGCTACTGCTGCCGTCAACAACACGATCCTCGATAGATGCTTCATCCTCGCTCCTCATCAACGGGCCTGAAAAGGACTTCACCCGCACGCAAGCAAGGATACTCCATTTGCGGTAAGCAAACGGCTTCGCAGTGCTGCAAAATGTCAGGCAACTCTTCCATCCGGATAGCATCCTGAAAACGTGCTGCTGCTCGGCTGAACTCTCATCATCCAATCAAGCCAGATCCGCCGCAGAGCGGGCATTTATTTTGTCATTGCCGGCATAGCCGAAGGAACGGAAAGGGGCAATTCCGAACTCGCGATATCTGAGACCGCCTTCCACGTGCCATCCGCCTGTTTGCGATAGGTAGTGAGAAAGCTGCCGTGATCGTTCACCACCTGATTTGTCTGCGGGTCAGTCATCGTCATTGTGTAGGAACCCCGCGTATAGGCGATGTCCCCGGAATTCGCCACCTCGATTTTGGATGCACGGAACTTGAGCGACATCGCCGGGTCTGAGACCATCTCCTTCATCACGGTGCGAATCGCATCTTTGCCCGAGCTTGGCGGCATCCCCGGGCCCATCAGCACCGCATCGTCGGCATAGTGAGACATGAGCTTATCCACGTCTTTCGACACGAGGTCCTGGTTCCACTGCACTTCATTGTCCTGAATCACTTTCGCATCGGCATCGTGGTTCCCGGCCTGACAAGCTGTCATCGTCAAAGCAAGCGCAGCTAAGGCACAAAGAGTGGGGAAATACTTCATCGATTCCCTCCTGTATCTGAGAAGCCGGGGACCGCCCTGACCTACCCTCCACCGGCGTACCATTCTAGTCCAGAGAGTTCTAGTCCAGAGAGTAGCGAAAGGGGCGTCGATCCGGCTTTTGCACTCCTCCCGCTGTTCGCTTCCGAACACAGCCGTTGCAGTTACGGACAGAATCGGCTGCCACCATTCCGCTAACCCTCGTATTTTCAGCCTACCTGGCCGTTCGATGATGGCGGTTGGGGTGCTTGTAGTGCAGGCAGTCTTTCGTCTGTGGTCAGTTGTGAGAACAGCGAGGCATCCTCGGATTTCAATCCGCAGCACACGGAAGCCTTGCACCAGGAAATACCACCAGAGGAGCTTCTATGCTGGGTGACTTGAAATTTGCGTGGAGACAGTTGCTGAAGTCCCCGGGGTTTACCCTGACGTCGGTGCTGACGCTGGCTCTTGGGATCGGCGCGACAACCTCCATATTCACTCTGGTCCATGCGGTCCTGCTCAAGTCCCTGCCCGTAACCAAGCCCGAGGAGTTGTACCGCATCGGTGACAAGGTGCACTGCTGCATGTGGGGCGGATACACGCAGTGGGAAGAGTTTTCGATCTTCAACTACGACCTCTATAAGCAGTTCCGGAACCACACGCCGGCCTTCGTGGACCTCGCCGCTTTTCAGGGAGGCAACAACGGACTGGGGGTGCGGCGAGCAGGTACGCAGCAGCCGGCGGAGATGCGCAATGGAGTCTTCGTCTCCGGAAATTACTTCCGGACCTTCGGCATAGGCGCGTGGATGGGCCGGGTTCTGACCGACAATGATGACCGCGACGGCGCAACGCCGGTTGCGGTGATGAGTTATCACGTCTGGCAGGAGAAGTACGGCGATCCGTCGGTCGTGGGAGCGACCTTCCAGATCAACGGCAAGCCGTTTGTCGTTGTGGGCATTGCCCCGCCAGGATTCTTCGGCGGCGAATTGAAAAGCTCAGGAATCCCCGATTTCTGGATTCCTCTCTCCAGCGAACCGCTGCTGAATGGAACCAGCTCGCTGTTGAAGCATGTCACATCGAACTGGCTGGACCTGATCGGCAGAGTTCGTCCGGGCACGGACCCGAAAGCCCTCGAGACACAGCTGAAATTGGAACTACGCCAGTGGCAAATAAGCCATCTGGCTGACATGGGAACCCAGGAAAAAGAGTTCCTCCCGAAACAGGTCCTTCACCTCACCCCAGGCGGCTCAGGTGTGACGCAGATGCGCGATGAATATCACGACGGCCTTCGCCTGCTCTTTATCGCAGCGGGCTGCGTGCTGTTGATTGCCTGTGCCAATCTCGCCAACCTGCTGCTGGCGCGCGGCCTCGCCAGCAGGCAACAAACCTCGGTCAGGATGGCGCTCGGCGCATCGCGTTCGCGGATGGTGCGCAAAGCTCTGGTCGAAAGCACGCTGCTGGGGTTCCTAGGCGGAGCTGCCGGACTGCTGGTCGCCTATGCCGGAACGAGCATGATTCTGCGGATTGCGTTTACCGGCCCGGACAAATATGTACCGCTTGAGGCGGCTCCTTCATGGCCGGTCCTGCTCTTTACGCTCGCCGTGTCGCTGCTCACGGGAATCTGCTTCGGCGTCGCTCCCGCGTGGGTGGCCTCCCATGCAGAGCCGGTGGAGGCGTTGCGCGGCGCAAACCGCTCTACCGCCGGTAAGACCTCGCTGCCGCAGAAGGCGCTTGTGGTAACACAGGCAGCGCTGTCGCTCGTCCTGCTGAGCGCAGCGGTGATGCTGGCGCAAAGCCTGCGCAACCTAGTCCACCAGGACTTCGGTTTCCAGACGAAGGACCGCTATGTCGCCTGGATCGACCCGCTGCTGGCCGGCTACAAAGAGGAGCAGCTGGTGCCTCTCTACGAACGCATCCAGGAACGTTTGCGAGCCATTCCTGGAGTGCGGAAAACCGCCATCGCTTTGTACGCACCCATGAGCGGAGATAACTGGAACGATTCCATACGGGTCGAAGGCAAGCCTGAACCCCATGAGGGCGATGACATGGGCGCAGGTTATGTGCGCATCATGCCGGGATTCTTCGATGCCATCGGAAACCGGATCGTGTCAGGACGGACGGTAACAGAACAGGACACGGCATCCTCGCGTCACATAGCGGTCATCAATGAGGCATTCGCAAAGAAGTTTTTCAAAGGGGAGAATCCCATTGGCAGGCACTTCGGCGCGGGCGAGATAAAACATGCCGGGGATTATGAGGTCGTCGGCGTAGCAGCAGACATACGCTATTCGCCTTACAACATGACGGAACCGATCCAGCCCATGTTCTTTATGCCGGAAGCGCAGTCCATCCAATACGAAAAGCCCGACGCCATCAACGGCGAGACGCGCACTCACTATCTGCACAATCTCGTTCTCTGGGCGCCGGGGAGTCCCGCCGGACTGGAGATGCAGGTGCGAAAGGCTCTTGCCGGGATCGATCCCAACCTGACCGTCGAGTTCATGGCAGGTTACGAAGAACTGCTGCGCATGGATTTCGGACAGCAGATGCTGATCGCCCGCCTTACTTCGCTTTTCGGGGCTCTGGCGCTGGTGCTGGCCGCCATCGGCTTATATGGTGTAACCGCCTATAACGTGGAGCAGCGCACGAACGAAATCGGCATCCGCATGGCGCTGGGTGCTGAGCGGGTGCGAGTACTTTCGATGATTCTTCGCGAGGTGATACTGCTCGCTGTGGGCGGCGTCGTGTTCGGCGCGTTGGGTGCCGTCGGTCTGACCGGATATCTTCGGAGCATGCTCTTCGGCGTGGAGCCCGTCGATCCGTTGACGATCGGTAGCGCCGTTCTATTGATGCTCCTCGTCGCGCTTATCGCTGGGTGGTTGCCGGCGTGGCGTGCGTCCCGCCTTGAGCCCATGATCGCACTGCGACATGAATAATCCATCATGATGTGAGGCTTGAAACGGCGTTCACCGCCACCTG
>JAATFH010000029.1 GCA_015655315.1 Terriglobales bacterium | reverse complement strand
CTTCTCTGCTACTCTTCCCTCATGTCTCGCTCCATGCGCGCTCACCTATTTCTCACGGCGGTCGTGTTTATCTGGGGAGCGACGTTTGTTCTGATCAAAGACGCGCTGCGTGATGTTTCGGCGCTGCTCTTCAATTTCATCCGCATGACCCTGGCTTTTATCTGCCTGGCAGTGGTGTACCGCTCGCACTGGAAACATATAACGCAGCGCGCGATTGCCAGCGGCGCTGTTGTGGGATTCTGCCTCGCCATGGGCTATCAGTTTCAGACGGCGGGGCTTCAGCTCACGACGCCGTCGAAGTCAGCGTTTATCACCGGACTGGTCGTGGTTCTGGTGCCGCTACTCTCGGGCGTTCCTTTTCTGCGGCCACGCGACGCGCATGCGCCCCGCTGGAATGCTTATATTGGCGCGCTGATTGCCTTTGCCGGCATCGTTTTGCTCACCGCACCAGCGCATGCAGGTTTCGATTTTGCCTCCATCAATCGCGGAGACCTTCTCACACTCGGTTGTTCGCTGGGGTTTGCGCTGCATGTGCTGGCTCTGGCGCACACGGTGCCGCGCGTACCGTATACGCAGCTGGCGCTGCTGCAGATCGGATTCTGCGCCGTATTTATGGCTCTGAGTGGACCGCTGCTGGAGCATCCCCATATTCGCTGGACACCGCGTGTGATTGTCGCGCTACTGATTGCGGCGCTCCTGGCTACGGCTGCGGCCTTCACCGTCCAGTCATGGGCGCAGCAATTTCTACCGGCCACCCATACGGCTCTCATTCTTGCGCTTGAACCGGTTTTTGCCTGGATGACTGCCTTCGTTGTCCTCGGGGAACGCCTCAATGTGCGGGCGTCCATGGGAGCACTGCTCATTCTGGCGGGAATTGCTTTTACGGAATTCCTGCCAACCCGCGTGCAACCTACGGCGCATGAAACGGTTCCACTTAATTAGCCGCGCCTGCCGTGCAAGACAAAATGAGACAGATTTGCGAGTCGAAGCGTCTAATCGGATGAAAAGAGAAAGTGAAACCTGTTAATCCGCTCGCCATCTGCTTCATTTTCCTCGGTATACTGGAATGTTGGACAGAGCGCACAAGGCGCTGTCAATTCTATTTTCATGGCTCCCAACCAACAGATGAGGTTAGACCCGAATGAATTCTCTGCTTGAGCGGCTTCGCATACGCCGTCTCGCTTCTACTTTTACGATTCTGGCGACGCTTTCAGCCGGGATTCTGATTGGCTCCGTTGTCGCGCATGGAGTAAAAGGACAGGAGTCGAAGGTCGATAGCTCCGACGCGACCCCTCTGAAGATCCCCTCGCCTCGCGACCTCTCGACTGACTTCACGAAGATTGCCAAGGAAGTAGGGCCGGCAGTCGTGAATATCAACACCGAGACTCTGCCCAAGGAGCAGCAACAGGGACGCAAGCGTGGAGGTCAGCGCTTCCGCCAGATGCCTCAGAATCCGGACAACAATGGCCCCGGCGACGATGACGATCAGGACCAGGATCAGGGCCAGGGCCAAGGCGGCCAGGGTCAGGGCGGCATGCAGGATTTCTTCAATCGTTTCTTCGGAATGGGTCCCGATCAGGGCCAACCGGATGATCAGGCGCACGCAGCGCTTGGGTCCGGCTTCATTGTCGATCCCAAGGGCTACATCGTTACCAACAACCACGTCGTGGATAAAGCGGACCGTATTTACGTGAAACTGGCGAGCGACCCCGATGGCAACGGCCCAGGTCATCCGGCGAAGGTCGTCGGCGTGGACAAGGCCACCGATCTGGCCGTCATCAAGATTGAAGCCGACCGTCCGCTCCCCACGGTCAGGCTGGGTAATTCCGACAGCTCTCAGGTGGGCGATTGGGTCGTGGCTATCGGCAGCCCGTTCAGCCTCAACCAGACGGTGACAGCGGGCATCGTGTCAGCGAAAAACCGCACCATCGAGGGCGGCCCGCGGGGACAGTTCCAGCACTTCATTCAGACCGATGCCGCCATCAACCCAGGCAACTCGGGCGGTCCCCTCGTAAACATGGCAGGGGAGGTCGTCGGCGTCAATACGGCTATCTTCACGCAATCGGCGGGCTATCAGGGTATCGGCTTTGCCATGCCATCGAATACTGTCGTCGATGTATACAACGCGCTCGTCAGTCCTGCGCATAAGGTGGTGCGCGGCTCGATCGGGATCACCTTCCAGCCCACAGTATCGAGCGCCGTACAGCGTGTCTACGGAGCGAAATCCGGCGTGATCATTCGCGGTGTGCAGCCGGGCATGCCCGCCGATAAGGCAGGTCTCAAGCCGGGAGACATCATTACGACCATTAACGGCCGTTCCATCAAGGACGGCGACGATCTCGTCGGCGATATCTCCGCGCGCAAACCCGGAAGCACCGTACAGCTCGGCTATATTCGTGATGGCAAACAGTCCACCGCGACCGTTTCCATCATCGACCGCTCCGATATGGAGAAAGCCCAGGGCGCAGGCCCCGATGAAGATGAGGGCGCTCCGGGCGGCGGTGCCGATGCCTCGCAGAGCAAACTCGGCATCACGGTCGCCGATTTGCCTTCGAACGCTCCTCCCTCCCTGCACGGCGTTCTGATTCAGAGCGTCAAGGCCGGCTCCTTTGCCGATGAAATTCAGATGTCCGGACTCGAAGGATATGTGATCTCCTCGGTGAACAAGCAGCCGGTGCACAACAAGGCTGAGTACAACGCGATCATCGCCGGCCTGAAATCCGGATCGGACGTGGTCTTCAACGTGGTCGATCCGCAGCATCCGAAGGATGGCGGCACGTTGCTCGGCGGTACTCTGCCGTAAAGGAAACCCTGAACCAGAATGGTACCGGCGCCCCGAAAGTTAAGGGCGCCGGTACCGGTTTCTCTTGCAATTCAATGATTTCGCCTATACCCTCTCAAAAGATCGATAACCAGTTTCCCCCTGCGAGGTTTTCAACTGCATGCTTTTTGTTAGAGCCTGCCAGACCGCTCTTTTAACCGTCGCGCTGGTCGCAACCCCTGCGTTCGCAGGCCGCAGCCATCGTACGCCGACCTCGGGCCATAGCAAGAAAAAGACCGTCTCCCATAAAGTTCAGGGCCAACGCGCGATCGACCCGGACCGTGCCCGCGAAATCCAATCGGCATTGATTAAACAGAATTACCTGAGTGGCGAACCCTCCGGACAGTGGGACGGTGAAACTCAGACGGCCATGCAAAAGTTTCAGTCCGATAACGGATGGCAGACCAAGCTCACACCCGATTCCCGCGCCCTGATCAAGCTGGGACTGGGTCCCGATCATGCGGGTGCCTTGCCAACAACATCGCAAAGCAAATCGCTGGATCTGCCCTCAACGAAAGCCGCTCCTTCCGTTGCTGAAGCAAACACGCTCGCGGCCGCGCACTCCATCCAGAACTAGCCTTCAATTTCTGTCCCAAAACAAAAGGCTGCGCTTTCGCGCAGCCTTTGTTTTGGACTTGAGGATTGGCTTGAAGAAGACGATATAACCTTAACAATATAAGCGCTTTAATGGCCGGGACGCTGCACTTTACTCGCTACTTTTGACTAACTGCTGATCCAGGAATTCATACCTCGATCTTTGCGTGTCAGGACGTGCTTCCGGTGCAGGGGTCAGATGCATCACTTGCCATCCGTCCGCCGCATTGTAGGCAGGCCACTTCGGCAGATCGCTTCCGTTAGGATCGCCCGTTTTCGCGAAGTTGGTCCAGTAGCTCTGGATAATCTCAGACATTTTCCGGTCCTCGGGCCGCCAGACCGCTCCCTGCCGTGAATCGAGAGCGCCGAAGACGTACTCGATGTCGTCGGAGTGGAAGGCAGTGCCTGCGGGATGAAATTTGTCACCCGGAGACGGCCACTCGAAATGGTAGCGATAGACTGGCTGTCCACCGGTTGCAACATGAGCTTCGAGCCAGCGCCATGTGGAATCGGCGATAAACATATCTCCCGCGAAATCTTTTGCGGCGCGCAGAGCTTCCTCATCCGTCGTGGCGCTATACGCAGCAAGGAATTTGTCGGCATTCGCGCCGAATTTCTTCTGCGCCGTTTCGCCGAACTCTGCCACCGTCAGGGTCTTCTGCGAAACATCGCCCTCGTCGGCATTCCACCCGGCGAGCAGCGGCACATGTGCCTGTTTGCCGGCGGCGTAGATTGCCGGGACGCTCTCGGGCAGGAAGTAGCCGTCGATATCGGCGGAAAAGTGTTCCGGACTGACACCGGGTGCCGGAATCGTCGCTTTCTGCAACTGATCGGCGCTCAAGGCGCGCAGGTCAGCAAGTTTCGTAAACCCAAGGATTTTGCCAACTACTTCCGGATCGCGTTGCTCGCGCTCTTCGCGCGGGGCAAATGGATGCGTAAGGCTGAAGGCGCCCCCGCTTTCACCGATGGCGCGCTGGAAGAGATCTTTGGCCAGCGGCGAAGCCATCTGCGCGCTCACGGAAAACGATCCCGCCGATTCGCCAAAGATCGTCACCTGATTAGGGTCGCCGCCGAATTCCTTGATGTTGTCGTGCACCCACTTGATAGCAGCCGTCTGATCCATCAAGCCGTAGTTGCCCGAAGCATGTTGGGGTGACTCGGCAGTAAGCTCAGGGTGCACAAAGAAGCCGAAAATGTTCAGGCGATAGTTCATGGAGACGACGATCACGCCCTTATGCGCGAGGTTTTCCCCGTCCTGACGCGCTTCGGAGGTAGTACCGCCGGTGAAGCCGCCGCCATAGATCCAGACCATTACCGGCAGCTTCGCATCTTTATCCTTTGCCGGAGTCCAGACATTGAGTGTCAGGCAGTCCTCGCTCTGGCCGGGGTCGTGAAAGATCATATCGTCGAAAACTGCAGGCTGCATACAGCGATTCCCGAAGCTCGTCGTCTGACGGGTACCGTGCCACTTCGCCGCAGGTTGCGGCGGCTTCCAGCGCAGCTGACCGACCGGAGGAGCGGCATAGGGAATGCCCTTGAAAACCCGTATCTGGTTGTCCTTGCTGATATATCCCTGGATCTTGCCTTTATCGGTTTTTACTTTCGTCGCATCCGACGCAAAAAGACTGGAGCTTGTCGCAACAAGGCACACGACCGCCACACTTCGTAAAATCACCCGCATCCGGAAACCCTTTCCTGACCTTTTAATTTTTCTCCTGAAACGTTAACATGCCGCGGGTTCCATCGGCTCCGTGTCATCTGCTCGTTCGATCCGCGCACTACCTTCGTACTACAGAAAAAAGACTGCCGCTGATCTACAGGAACGACCCTTCTGTCAAAAAAATGCTGACAGGCAGGGCGCGTAGCGAATAACCTCGCGACGAAGCCGACCGAGGAGATTTCGTCTGCATGAAAAAGTTCGTAGTGCTTCTGGCACTCTCACTTTCATTCCACGCTTTCGCGCAAAATCAACCGAAGGAAAAGCCCATGACCTTAAGAGGCGTCTTGCTCGAACAACTCAAGACCACCCATAACGCCGAGGAGTGGTTTGTGCCCGCGAATATTGCCGTGGAAGGACTGACCATCGATCAGGTCAATTGGAAGAGCAATCCCAACAGCCACTCCATCGGGCAGCTGGCTTATCATCTGGTCTTTTGGAACAAGCAGGAGCTGGCAAAATTCAAAGGTGAGATACCGGAAAAATTCAGCGGCAACAACGACGATACGTTCAATAATTTCGACAGCAGGAAATGGCAGGACACAGTTCGGCAACTCGACGAGGTCATGACCGAATGGGAAAAAGCCGTTCAAAACGCCGATGACAAGAAACTGGCTGAATGGGCGTCCACGATTGCTCATATCGGCACACACGACGCGTATCACATCGGACAGATTGTTTACATCCGCAAGGAACAGGGTTCCTGGGACCCGGCCAAGGGCGTGAAGTAGACCCCGCTCGACTCCTGACTACATCTGCTCCATCGCCAGCAGATCGTCCATCGTTTCGCGGCGGCGAATGAGACGGGCGCGTTTGCCTTCAACCAGCACTTCGGCAGGGCGCGGGCGTGAATTGTAATTCGAGCTGAGTGAAAGACCGTAGGCACCCGCGTCGAGAATCGCGGCCAAATCTCCCGGTTTCAATTCGGGCAGTTCCCTGTCGCGCGCGAAGAAATCGCCGGACTCGCAGACGGGGCCAACGACATCAACGGTTTTCTTTCGCGCCCCTTTGCGGCGAACGACGGGCACGATATCGTGGTGTGCCTGGTAAAGCGCCGGACGAATCAAGTCGTTCATGGCCGCGTCCGTCACAACGAAAGTCTTCTCGCCATTTTTCTTTACATAGAGAACACGCGTCACCAGCGCACCCGCCTGCGCAACGATGAAGCGGCCCGGCTCCAGCAGCAGCTGCAGGTTTCCAAGTGGGCGCAGCGCTTTCAGAAGAGCTGACGCATACTGGCGAATCTTTTCTTCGGGACGGAAACTGTGATCGGCGTGGTACTCGATACCGAGACCGCCGCCTACATCGACTGAATTGATCGGCAATCCATCCGCACGCAGGTCGCCAACCAGTTGCGCAATGCGTTCGGCAGCAGCGCCGAAGGGATCAGCGCTGCGAATCTGCGAACCGATGTGTACGCTCACGCCGCAGGGCTCAAGAAATTTCTGCTTCGCCGCTGCCTTGTAAACAGAGCGCGCCTGCCGGATATCGATGCCGAACTTGTGCTCACGCAATCCGGTAGAGATATATGGATGCGTCTCGGCAAAAACATCGGGATTCACGCGCAGCGCGATACGTGCTCGTTTACGCAGCCTGCTGGCGCGTTCCGCCAGCAGATCGAGTTCGCCCGCGCTCTCCACATTGAAGATGAGGATGCCGGAACGCAAGGCCAGATCGATCTCGGCAGCCGTCTTCCCTACGCCAGAGAAAACTACGCGCTGTGCGGCTGCTTTGTTCACACGCAAAATGCGCTCCAGTTCACCGCCGGAGACGATATCGAAGCCTGAGCCGTTCCGATCCAGCAACTTCAGGATCGCCAGCGCGGAATTCGCCTTCACGGAATAACAGACCAGATGAGGAATGGATTCGAAGGCCGCGGTGAAGAGCCGCAGGCGTTCGAGAATCTGCTCTGCCGAGTAGACGTAAAGCGGAGTGCCGTATTTTTTGGCCAGCGTATCGAGGCTTACGCCGTCGCAGGCTAAAGGAGATTGAGCATCAGGATGAGCAAAGGGACGTGTCGAACTCAAGCGGCCTCAAAAGAATTGCGCGTGCGCATGGATTACTTTGAAGATACCAGAGCCGAAAGCCGCATCGTGCGCAGCGCAGTCGCTTACCGCAAGGGCGGAGGCGGAGGCATCATGGGGTATGCCCTGTATCGCCTGTGCCGGAACAAAGACACGATCCCGTAGATCAGCAGCGCCAGGAGAATAAACGGCATCATGACAAGGATGAGCGGGAAATTTACGGTGCTGCCGTCGATGGATGAGCTCCCGCTGCGACGCAGCGGACCGCCGAATACCACGCAGTCCCCGCCGATGCGCGACTGGTCTTCCATGGATACTTCGCCCAGAAATGAGACGGTATCGCCGCTGATTTCGCCATTAAGGTGAATAGCGCCAAGAAAGGCTACAGCGTCGCCATTGATTTTTCCATGGACGCGGATTGTGCAAAGGAAGCAGACTGCGTCGTCGGCTTCTTCGTTGTCACTGATGTCGATATCGTGCATGAACGAGACACGATCGGCGGACGCGTGTGCGCGCGGGACACAGATTCCTGCCAGGAAAATAATGAAACATAAATAGAGCCAACGGCGTGACATGGCTGCTCCTGATTCTTGCTGTCAAGCTGACTTACGAAACATCTTAGGCCGCAGTTCCCTGATCTTTTAGATATAAATGAATATTCCAGCTCGTATCGACAGAGATAACACCCGGCTTGTCATCCTGAGCACAGCGAAGGATCTGCTTTTCCCGATACCGCCTAGCCCACGACTGAATCGAAGAATCTCCGCAAAATTGGGCCGACCGTCTCCGGCTGTTCCCAGGGAGCGTAGTGGCCCGCATCCGGCAGCACGTGGAACTCCGCTCCGTAGCCTCCGTTGCGGATCGTTTCTGCAAGCAGCTTCATGTCTTCCACCGTGCTGCCGCCATCTTCCGCCGCGCCTATAACGGAACATGGCACGCGAATAGTCTTCGCCGTCGCGACAGAATCAGGACGCGCCGCCAACCCCTGCTGCATAGCGATGACCGCATCGGGCCGAGTGGTCTGCATCATTTCACGCGCCTCGCCTGTCTTTTGTGGAAAGCGGCCGCGCGTCGTCGGCCCAATGAGGCTGTTCAGCATCAGTTCGAAGAAGTCGCCCGTGCCGCGAAGTCTGATACCGTCGATCCACTCCCGCCGTTTCGCACGGTTTGCATCGGCATCGGCCTGGGGCTTCGAGCAACAGAAAGCAAGGGCAGCGATGCGTTGAGGCATGCGGCGCCAAAGCTCGAAAAGTGTATAGCCACCGACCGAGCAACCCGCAAAAAGAGCTTTGCCGATATCGAGTTCATTCATCAGCCGCTCGACATCCTCGCCCAGCTTTTCTACTGTGATCGGGCCATCACCGGCTTCCGACTGACCATGGCCGCGCAGGTCAGGCATAACGACGCGGTAGCGTTGCGCCAGTATCTCTGCGACAGGACGCCAGAAAGCATGATGCACCGGAGTTGGGTGGAGCAGGAAGACATCCTGCCCCTCGCCCATCGTTTCTGCAAAGAGCTTCGTTCCACCCGAGGTATAAAACACGAGGCTAACTGCCGTTCGTTTGGGTGTAGGTTACACCCGGCGGCAAGGCCAACGGCTCCTCCGGCATCACCAGCCAGAAAACGATATAGGCGATGAGTCCGGCGCCGCTTGAAAAGATCGTCGCCAGCACGGTGATGACGCGCACCCAGACCACGTCCCAGTGATAGTTGACGGCCAGCCCCTGGCAGACGCCCGCGACCATGCGTCCCTCGCGGGGACGAACCAGTCTCGTTTGAACGTAGACAGGAGCCGCGGCGACGTAAATCGGCCGTCCACAGGCGGAACAGAAGCGCGCATCGTCATTCAGAGTCTTGCCACAGTTGCTGCAATAGACTGCCATAACTTAATTCCCTCAAACCACTATTCAGGAATACGCAAATAGCGAGGGTACGGTTCCCCCCGCTATTGACTGGAGACATTCACCCATAAATCCAATGCGCGTATCGGGCCATTCTGTTTCCCGGCTCCGGCCACCTATTGTCATCCTGAGCGGATTATAGCGCGTTTTTTGCGTCATACGCAGTCGAAGGATCTGCTTTTTCCCGGCTCCGCCCCACATTTCTGCTGATCGAAAAGAAAAACAGATCCTTCCACTTCGTTCCTCAGTGTCACGATGACAACTCTTTATGGAAATCCTTTGGCCGCTTCCATGTCGATACCACCTACCGACCCGCATAGGCCGTCTTCATGAACCTGCGAGCCTGATCGGCCTGCACCGAATCGCGGCCCAGATCGATGACCGCCTGATACTGCTGCTTCGCCTTGTCGTGATCGCGCATCAGATCGTAGACCTGTCCGGCCGCCAGCAGGCAGCGGCGCTTCAGTTCCGGACTGATCGTCGATTGCTGGGCCGCATCACGGTAGGCTTCCACCGCATCGGCATAAAG
Organism: Terriglobales bacterium; assembly: GCA_015655315.1. Lineage (GTDB taxonomy): Bacteria > Acidobacteriota > Terriglobia > Terriglobales > Acidobacteriaceae > Alloacidobacterium. The sequence goes on along the minus strand of JAATFH010000029.1, from coordinate 5,165 downwards.
CCTCTGCCCACGCAGCGTGTCTCCGAGGCCGAAGTAGACAAGCTCGAGTTGCGCGGAAGGAAAGTAGCCCGGCTTTTTCGCAAGGTCGATCACTTCACGGTAGCTGGAAATTGCTTTCAATCCCGCCCCCGCATCTTTCTGCAGATTTGCAACCTCCAGATGGAAGAGGAAGTCCCGTGGATACTCGGCAACCAGCCCCTCGGCGATCTGTTCGGCTTCCTGATACTTCGCCTCGCGTCGCAGGAAGAGCATCATGCACACGCGTGCTTCGACGGAAGTAATCACTCCCCGCGCGCCAGCATCGCGCAACATCTCCATGCCTGTGGCCTTCGATCCGTGGATTCCGGCAAAACCGATGAAGATCTTGAACGGCAGAGGCAATGCTCCGATCACGTACTCATAATTCCCCACCACCAGCTTCGCGTCGACGTAGTCTGGATTCAGCTGCAAAATGCGTGCATGATCTCCGCGTGCCTGATTCGCCAGGCGCAGAGCCGCACTGAAGCTGCGCTCGACCATGGCCAGATAGGTGGCCTCAAGGCTCTTTGCCCAGCCTCGGGCGAAGAGCGCATTCACATCGTTCGGATTTGCCTTGAGCTGCAGGTTCGCCTGATCGACAGCCTGATCGGATAAGCTTTTGATCTGATCGCGCGCGTGCGGGTCTTCGACGACGGTATGCTTCCCCGTCAGGAATCCATCGTTGGCGTAAAAAGTTGTGTCCAACAGGTCGAGCCGGAAGAGTTCTTTGAAGACAGTGGTGTAAAGCAGGTAATCGGTCGCGAGAGGGTTATTCGGGTGCTCGTTCCGGATCGCCTGAAAACGCGAGAGCGCGCCGTTGTAGTCCATGATGTAAAAGCGATCAAACGCCTCACGGACCTTCGCATCGCGGTTCAGCGGATTCGTTTCCACCGCACCGGCAAAAGCCGTCTGTGCATAGAAAGAAAAAGAAAAGAGCAACCCTGCCAGCAGGGCGAAGTGTAGGTGCGCCGGTCTCCGCATCATTCGTCTGTCATCTTAGACGAAAATGACACGGTATTTAGACGAGAGTGTACTTCCTTGCAGGTGTCGCGCTCTCAGCGTTGTCGGCCTCTCCTGACAATTTAATGACAAGCTGATGACACGCCTGCCGGCAGCCTCAGCTTACGCTTCCTATAGCACGCCTGCGCGGCGGTCCAATTCCACGATGAAGCTGAAGATGAAACACCTCCGCCACCCGCTTCGAACGGCGGTCACCGCTAAAGGGCTGGCTACGATATATCTCGACATGAAAAGATTTGGCGATCGCAGCAAGCGCCATTTTCGAAACGATGATCGCTACGAGCTTGAAAGTGTCTCGCGGGGCTTCGCCTCGCGCTTTGCCGACGAAAGCGGTGATGAGGCACTTCTGGAAAGAATCTGCACGTCTTACAACAAGGCCATTCATCAGGAACACCGTGTAGCGAAAACGTTTCAGGCGAGCGATTGGTGGCAGCAGGTGCGGCATGGGAGCCTGCGACCGGTGATCCAAGCCCTCCGGGCACGCGATATCGATGCTTTAGGCAGGATGTACCGGAATTTCTTTCGTGATTCGTGTGCGGCGGGGTTGATCGGCTTGCCCTATGGCATGTCGAAGGCGTATTTCGGCGGGGCGATAAGCAATATTCATCGCCGCTACTATCTGGGAGACGCTCTGTTCGGCCTTGATTACTGGACGATGCAAACCGAACACCGCTTTCCGTTACGCGACCTGGCCGGGCCCGAGATCGGCAATCCGTTTGGGGTGATGATCGAAGATATGCTGGTGCGGACAGGAGCTGCGTACCAGCACTATTCCGCCCAGAGAGTCCGCAGCGGCCTCGGCTCTGAGGCTGGTGTTGTCGCCGAGATCGGCGGCGGTTTTGGCGGAATGGCCTATTACCTTCTGCGCGATCAGGTGGGAGTGAAGTATCTCGACTTCGACGTGCCGGAGAGCATTGCACTCGCTTCTTACTATCTACTGAAGTCCTTTCCCCATCTGAACTTCCTGCTCTACGGAGAGAAGGAGTTCGCCTGGACCGAGATGGACCGTGTCGACGTTGCATTGATGCCCGTATTCGAATTAGAGAAGATGCCTCCCCGCAGTGTCGATGTCACTTTCAGCTCTCATTCCATGTCCGACATGTCGTATGACCCCATGAGCGCGTACCTGGAGATCATCGCTCGTATCACAAAGACTCAGTTCCTCTACATCGGAAACAGCTCCGGAGCCGAATCTATCTCGAACCTGACCACAGAGAGGCATCGCTCGTTTCGTCTGGCGGAGACAAAGCCATCGGGCTGGCACGACCATAAATATCCGCGGGAAAATCAAACTGAATGCTTATACCGTCTCGGCAGTCATTGATGCTGAAACGAGGCGCAAACCATAGTGAATTAAGGAGAGTGCTTCCATGTCAATCCTTCGGCAATGTCGTCAAGCACTGAAAAACATCGTCTATGGCGATACCCTGCTTCCGCAGGAATTCACCATCGGCCTGTCCGAGCCGCAGACGGAAATCGCGGTCTGGCTGCATGGGCTGGGTGCACCGATCGATGTGACCTTCCGCCACACCACGGCATGCTGCGCTCCGCTGATCATGGGTGTTTCACTCGATAAAGAACAGATGCGGACAGGCAGAAGACGCGGCAACCTGTCGCTCAGGTATTACGAGCGCGGTGGAGAGAAGCGATTGCTGGGGCAGATAAAGCTCGCGGTCAAGGCCATTATCCCGCTCGACGATTCTGAACTCGTCCTTTTCAACGTACGGGGCTCGACGAATTATTGCCTGCCGAAGCTGCGTCTCTGGGCTCACTACCTGCCCCAGACCTATTCCAACCGAAAGAACCTTCCTAAATTCGACGTAAAGATGACTGCTCTCGAACTGCGCGCGGCAATCGTGACATTCATCCGTCCCCATCCGTTATCGCTGGTAAGCATTCAAAGCGAAGGCACAGAAAATATCTTTCCCATGAACCTGATGGGCGATCTCGGCAAAGGTTATTTCGCCTTTGGATTGAAAGATTCGCGGCTGGCAGCGCATCAGGTGGAACGCGCAGGACGCATTGCCTTAAGCAACGTGCCTCTGCCCCTGTGCTCCATTGCTATGAAGATGGCAATCAATCACACCAAAACGTCCGTGGATTGGGAGCAGCTTCCCTTTTCCTTGAAAACGTCGAAGCAGTTCCGCATCCCCGTTCCCGCGTCCGCTCCAAGAGTGAGAGAAATGAAAGTAGATCAGCTCTACAAAATTGGAAGCCATACACTTTTCGTAGCGCGGATTATCTCAGACGAAAAGTTCTCGGACGAGGCGCACGTCAACATGATTCACGGGTTCTATCAGCATTGGCGCCTCCAGGGGCACAAGGAGAAAATAAGGGCTTCGCTCGCGGAAGACTCCTTCAATAAGCGAGGATTAGCCCCATCGTGATCGTCAGTCCTGAACGCGACTGCGTATGACGCAAAAATGCGCCATCCTCCGCTCACAATCATGGTGTTCTATATGCCGGTACGACCTAACTCACCCTCGCGGCAAATCTCTCCCTGCGGCGGTCCCATTCTTCGGTTGAAAAGACGCGTGGACCTACGTCGATCAGGCGCGGCAGCATATTGAAGACGGTGACCGGAGTCCAGCGCCTGCCATCGCGAGTGCGGTAGCCTTTCTCGTTCAGGTCGCTGGCCACGCTCGAGAAGGGGAAGTCCTGCACCAGTAACTCCATCATCTGCATGAGCGCCTGGTTTTCCTGCGGATCGATCTCCAGCCGGGTGCAATCTTCCGACAACCGCAGTCCGAAGGGTACGTCTTCCGTATCGATGGTGCCCTCGGGGGCATTCCCGGGCATCTCACGCCGCCACTCGACCGATACCACCTGCCAGCCAGCTTCGGTCCTCTGCCGCAATAAGTCCTGACGCAAAGGCCCATGAATTACGTCGCGCATCCGTTCAAAGTACGCCATCGGCTTCCTCCAGAGACACCACTCTGGGTTTCATTGCGCAATTTTATGGCCGCGATTGCTGCGCAGATCTCTCTCGTAACTTTCTGATAAATATAAGCACGAAAGAGCACCATTATGCTGTGAGTGTCCATTTTTGTTTCGCCGCTGTCCGCAGTCGAACATCTTCCCGGGGATCCCGCCGCAATCAATACCTGGGTCGCTTGCTTCTATGTCGATACCCCTAGGGGAAGACAATGGAGTGCGCACACCTATAATCATCTTTTGAGCGAGACACCTTCACACAAACAACTCTCGGCCCGGGCTTCGGCAGTGGCCGTTGCTGCGGGCATCCTGTCAAGCCGCCTCGTCGGGCTGGTTCGTGACCGGGTATTCGCCCATTACTTCGGCAACTCCGACGCCGCGGACGCCTTTCGCTCGGCCTTCCGCATCCCCAACTTCCTGCAGAACCTTTTTGGAGAGGGCGTTCTCTCGGCTTCGTTCATTCCCGTGTATGCGCGTCTGCGCGCTGAAAAACGGGATGAAGAGGCTTCGCAACTTGCCGAGGCGATCTTTGCGCTGCTCTTTCTGGTCACCTCGTTGCTGGTGGTTGCCGGGGTCTTCGCCGCTCCATGGCTCATCGACGCAATCGCGCCCGGTTTTCATGGGCCGAAACGCCAGCTTACGATTTTTCTGGTTCAGATTCTCTTTCCGGGCGCGGCCCTGCTGGTCTTTTCTGCCTGGTGTCTGGGTATTCTCAACAGCCATCGCAAATTCTTCCTCTCCTACGCAGCGCCAGTCATCTGGAACGTTGCCATCATCGCCGCGTTTATCTGGAAGGGCGGCCACCAGACAGAAGAGCAGCTCGCGGTCAGCGTCGCGATTGGCTCGGTGGTGGGCAGCGGACTGCAGTTTGCCGTCCAGCTTCCTACTGTCCTGCGTTTTCTATGGCCGATGCGGCTGCATCTCGGCTTTCACACGGAGCAGGTGCGGACCGTCGTCCGCAATTTCCTCCCCGTTTTTGTCAGCCGCGGCGTCGTGCAGATCAGCGCTTACGTCGATTCCCTGCTGGCAAGCTTTCTGCCTACTGGCGCCGTTTCCGCACTGGCCTATGCACAGACGCTGAATTCGCTGCCGGTGAGCCTCTTCGGCATGGCTGTCTCGGCGGCGGAGTTGCCCGCGATGTCGAGCGCGCTGGGCACGCACGAGGAGATTGCTGCGACGCTGCGCCAGCGTCT
>JAATFH010000056.1 GCA_015655315.1 Terriglobales bacterium | reverse complement strand
TACTTCAGCTTCGGCTATATCGCCTGGATTTTCTTCAGCTGGTTCTTTCTTTATATGGCGCAGGTGCGCGGCTTCGACCTGAAGTCGAGCGCGCGCTATTCCATGCTGCCTTTTCTGTCGATGACGATTTTCTGCCTCGCCGGTGGAGCGTTGAGCGACCGGCTGACACGCGATTATGGTCTTCGCACCGGAAGGTGCGTACTTGCCTCCGCCGCGCTTTTCTTTACCGCAGCTTTTCTGATCGTAGGTTCGCAGGTCCACAGCCCCAGCCTTGCCGGAATCATCCTGGCAGGCGGCGCGGGAACACTGTACCTCTCGCAGAGTTCCTTCTTCTCGGTTTCCGTCGATATTGCCGGACGCAGCTCCGGCGTATTCTCCAGCATCGTGAACATGGGAGGACAGATAGGCGGCGCGGTAACGGCATCGCTTACCCCTTGGATTGCAAAGCACTTTGGCTGGACCAGCTCTTTTGGAACGGCGGCTGCACTCGCGTTGATCGGTTCACTTTGCTGGCTGGTCGTCCATCCGGAGCGTCCACTTGATACACCAGAGAGGGCGTAAACGGAATCGACAAATCTAATCCGGCAAATAAGTACTTTTTGAGTTTCCTTTACAATTGCTATCCATTTGTGATGCCGTATGAATATCCGTTCACGGCATGAATCAATTTGTTCGATGTCCGCCCAAGCTCGTCCGCCGACGTACTTTAAACGCCGTCACAAGGTTGCGGCTCCTTGTCGCGTTGATCGCCGTCATCATGGGAGTGGCAGGACAGCTGGCGACAGCTGCAACAAGCCTGCGGCTTTCTGAATACCAGAAGCAGAACTGGCAGGTGGAAGACGGCCTGCCGGAAAACAACGTCCGCATGATCACGCAGCGGCCTGACGGGCTTCTGCTGCTCGCCATGTCATCGGGCCTGGCCACCTTCGACGGCCTCCATTTCCAGAGCTTTTCCATTCCCGGAGATGTGGATGGCGAGGCGGTCAATGCAGTCCTGGTCGGACGGAATGGCGATCTTTGGATCGGCACCGACGGTCGCGGCGTGCTGCAGTACAGCGGATCCGGTACCCCGAACAACATCAGCGAACTTGCCGGCCGCATGAACGAGCGCATCCGCATGCTGTATGAGGATGCCGCGGGGTCTCTCTGGATTGCCACACAGAATGGTATCGAACGATATCGCGACGGTCAGTTGGAGGTCTTCAGCGAAGCTGGCATGATCTCCGGCGATATCACGTCGCCCTTTGCGGAAGATGATCGCGGTGGCATCTTCTTTGTGACCTCGAACGGCCTCTTCCATCTGACGAACGGCAAACCGGAACCGTACACACTACGAAATACAGCGGCGGGCAAACCCGTTGCGGTCTATCGCGACCAGCGACACCAGTTGTGGGTGGGAGCCATGAACGGTGTGGTGCGTCTGGCGCTGCGCAAAGAAGACGCTCGATACGATGAAGTGCTGGCCGCTCGCGTCAAAAGTCCCGTGACCGTACTTTTAGGAGATGCGCAAGGCAATCTCTGGTTCGGGACGCGTCACGATGGTATCGGACGAATCAGCCATGACGGTGTGACGTCCTGGACGTCGGACAATGGATTGCCGGATGACACGATCAGCTCTTTGTTTATTGATAATGAGCAGAACCTTTGGATCGGCATGGAGACAGGCGGCCTGAGCCGCTGGCGCAAAGCGCCCTTTGCCGCCTACGGAGAGCCGGAAGGCTTACCCGCGACCTATGCAGCGAATGTTTTTGCGGATAGCCACGGCGATCTTTGGATGGGCACGTGGGGCAACGGTCTCTATCGCATTCACAATGGCAAGCTCGTCAATGCCACCCCGCCCGGCTTGTCGGCGACTATACCCATTCGCGCTCTTGCCGAGAATCACGATGGGCAGCTATGGGTCGGAACATGGTTCGATGGCGTGTACCGTTATGATGGCCGCTCGTTTCGCCATTATCTTCTTGGCAATGAGTCTCCAGGGAATGCGGTCAGTTCCATACTCGTAGATCACAAGGGCGGTCTCTGGATTGGCACCTATACGGGTCTTCTCTATTTCAGGAATGGAGAGCCGGAAGCGAAACAACGGTCTTTATATCTCGATTCAAAGCTGATCACCTGCCTGCTGGAAGACGTCGACGGCTCCATCTTGGTGGGTGCCAGCACCGGCCTCTTTCGCGTGCGTGACGGACATTCCACCCCCATCACGGATCTGCCGCACCCTCATGTGATCTCACTTATGCGAGACAGCCTCGGCTATACATGGATCGGCACGAAGGGAGGAGGGCTGTCTCTTCTCAGAAATGATCGAGCAGAGACGCTCACCGCCAAGAGCGGCCTGCCAATGCTTCCTGTTCGCACAGCGATTGAGGACGGAAATGGCTATCTGTGGCTGGGGACATCGCATGGTATTGTGCGGGTCAAGGTTGCGGCACTGCATGCTATCGCGGACGGAAAAGAATCGTATCTCGCTCCCGTTCTCTTTGGCCGCGCCGACGGCATGCGGTCCAGCGAGTGTAGCAGCCCATCCTTGCCGGGGTCCGCGCGCGCGGCCGATGGCACGCTCTGGTTCGCCACTACCACAGGCTTCGCGCATACTACGGACATTGGCGAAGCATCGATCACTCCGCATCCGATTGTCCCGGTCCTGGGATGGACGCTCACGGACGATCTGAATCCTGAGCATTCACTCGCGAAAGATCATGTCGACATAGAGGCTGGCCAATCCGATGTAACGTTTCTCTTCAATGCGGTCCATCTCTCCAACCCTTCCCAGATCGAGTTCCGGTACCGGCTCACAGGCTATGACTCCGAGTGGACCACAACCCATTCACGCATTGCTCGTTATCATCGCCTTCCGCCCGGGCAATATCGCTTCGAAGTGCAGGCTCGTCACAGCGGGCAGGCATGGGACTCGGCGGTTACGGTTATACCAGTCAGGCAGAGGGGG